>WRFC01000001.1 GCA_009779015.1 Coriobacteriia bacterium
GAGCACGAGCACGAGCACGAGCACGAGCATGACCACGAGCACGAACATGACCACGGACACGGGCACGACCACAGCCATGGCGCCCTGCACGAATACATTGACGAAGAGCATGGCTACTCGATCAGCATCATGCAACACGACGAGGCGTTGGTAGCCTCCCTCGTAATCGATCTCCAGGGGGCGGCCGAAGACACCCAGAGGCTCGTGGCTACGCGCCTCGAGCAACTGGTCGCCACACTCCAGGCTGACGATGTCATGATCGGCCATATCAAGGGGGCGCTCACCCGCTTGACCCCGCTGGCGACATTCCATAGCGTCGGGGCCGGCCTCCAGACCCAGCAGTTCGAAGCCAAATCCTGCAAGCTCGAGCTGGCGGTCATCGTCTTCAATATCGGCGAGGGCCGATTGCTCGAGATTGTCCAGCACGAGGCTGGTGAGCTGGCACATGCTGCCCATTGATGAGATTTCGCATTTTTGTCACCGAAGTGATACATGTCGTAAAAAAATCCGCAAGCCTAACAACGATCTGAAAAAGATACAAGAAGATGCTCTGGGCGCGCGATAGGATGAGCTTACCTATAATTACAGGGGGATGGGACGTTTATGCCGTCAGGCATATACGGTCTCGCCTGTAAAAGTCAGTTGTAGATTGGGATGGGAGAAATCTATGTCGAATCGCTTTCGAGAGGCTTTGGAGTCTGGCGAGTTCGTCGTTACCTGCGAGTTAATCCCAGGTAGGGGCGCAAACGAGCCGTCTCAGGTGAAGGAGTACGATGCCGCAGTAGCAATTTACGGGACTGGTCGGGTACACGCAATCTCCATCACCGACAACCCAGGGGGAAACCCAGCAATTGCTGCTGATGCCTTCGCTGATGAGCTGGAGAATCAGGGTGTCCCGACACTGGTGCACTTCACTTGCAAAGACAAGAACCGTAACCAGATGCAAGCCCAGCTGTACTCCATGCAGCGCCGCGGCCTCGAGAACCTGCTCGTAATGTCTGGCGATTACGTGTATTCAGGCTGGGAGGGGCGTTCGCGGCCAGTCTTTGACCTCGACCCGGTCCAGGCTACGATGCTGGTCACCGACATGAACTCTGGCCTCGTCATCAAAGGCCCAAAAGGCGACACGCGCGAACAAGCGGCGCATTTCTACTCGGGTGCTTGTGTCAGCCCCTTCAAATGGACAGAGGCCGAGACGATGACCCAGTATTGGAAGATGGAGAAAAAGCTCGCTGCGGGCGCTAACTTCATCATCCAACAGCTTGGCTATGATGCCCGGAAGATGGAAGAGCAGCTCTTCTATGTCCGTGAAAAGGGCTACGGCGACGTCCCCATGATCGCCAATATCTATATCATCTCCGCCGGTGTTGCCAAATTCATGAAGGGTGGCAACATCCCTGGCGGCTTCATGAGCGACGAGCTTCTCGGAATCCTTCAAGAAGAGGCAAAAGCCGAGGATAAGGGCAAGGCCACTCGCTTGCTCCGGGCCGCCAAGATGGTCGCGATCGCTCGCGGCCTCGGTTATGCTGGCGTGCATATCGGTGGCAATGGCCTGACTGCCGAGATCTTCAACACGATCCTTGACCAAGCTGACGAGATCCAGGACCAATGGCGCGATTGGGTCAAAGAGATCCATTATGGACAGCCGGACGGGTTCTATCTCTACAAGCCCGAGCTGGATGCCAACGGCGTCCCTACCGGGTTCAATACGCATGAGCGTGCCCCGCTGACCGACAGCTATCACAACAAAAAGAAGATCCTCAAGGGCTACGGCCTTTCCCGCGCCTTCCATTATTGGGTCTTGACGCCAAACAAGCGCTTCTATGGCATGCTCCGTTCGCGCATGGATGGCCTGGACCGCAAGAAGGGCGTGAACCGCGAACACGGCTTAGAGCACACCTGCAAGGCCATGCTCTATGGCTGCATGGATTGCGGAGACTGCGGCCTCTTGGTCACGAGCTACACCTGCCCGATGTCCGGATGCCCAAAGAGCCAGCGCAATGGACCATGCGGTGGCGGTGCCGATGGCTGGTGCGAGGTCTACCCGAATGAGCGCTATTGCATCCATGTCAAGAACTACCATCGGCGCAAGAAGTTCAACGAGCTTGTAGAGCTTGATTCGTTCATCACTCCCCCCAACAACTGGGACTTCTCCCACACATCCGGGTGGAGCAACTATACCCATGAAAGAGATAACACCTACGGGCGGACTTATCTCCAAACACCGGACCAGCGGCCGCAGGCTGCCAAAAATAAAAGGACCGGAGCCGAAAACGAGAGTAAGGAGAGTTAAATGATCATCATCGCCGAAAAGATTAATGGATTTATCAAGAGGACGATGGAAGCCATCGAGGCAAAGGACGAGGCCTATCTGAAGGAACTCGCCGTCAAGCAGACCGCCGGTGGAGCCAGCTACATCGACATCTGCGCAGGCACCATGCCTGAAGTCGAGCGCGAGACCATGGAATGGTTGATCAACCTCGTACAAGACACTGTAGACACACCACTGAGCATCGACAGCTCCGACCCGCAGGTCATCGTCGATATGCTCCCGTTGGCCAAAAAGCCTGGCCTGGTCAACTCGATCTCCATGGAGGCCGGCAAGGCTGAGACCGTGTTCCCGGCAATCGAGGGCACAGAGTGGAAAGTCGTCGCACTGACCTGCGACAACGACGGAATTCCGGATACTGCCGAAGCTAAGTTCGAAATCGGCAAGAAGATCATTGAGCAGGCCGCCGAATACGGCATCGGCCTTGACCGCCTCTTCATCGATCCATGCGTAACCACGCTTGCGACCACCCAGAACTGCCTGGTCAGCTTTATCGGCGCCATGAAGCTCCTGCGCGCTGCTTATCCGGGCATTCAGTTCACATCCGGCCTTTCGAATATCTCTTTTGGTATGCCTTACCGCAAGGCCATCAACATGCAGTTCCTCGCCCTCGCCCTTTATGAGGGTATGGACAGCGCTATCATCGATCCGACCTCTTCTGACATGCAGGCCGTTCTGCATGCAGTCGAAGCCCTGCTGGGCCATGATGAATACTGCATGAACTACCTGACCGCCTTCCGTAATGGCATGTTCGGCAAGTAAACTTAGAGACCAAGTACTATTGACAAGGGGTTTTGTCCAGGGCTTGATGAACCTTGGGCCTAAAAGTTCTAAATTTGAGGGTAACTGGGGTCTCATCAGCCCCAATCCCCCCTATCAGAAGTGCGGAATAGCAAGAACATCGTCTATGTCTTTTTGACAGAAGGAGTGACGTACTATGGCAGAAATTAAATCCGATATCGAGATCGCGCAATCTGTAACGCCGCGTCAGATCACCGATGTCGCGGCCGACCTGAACCTCGACAAAGAGTATTTCGAGCCCTATGGCTATTACAAAGCCAAGATCGATTTTAATGTTTTGAACAAGATCGACCGTCCCGAGGGAAAGCTGATCCTCGTCACAGCCATTACCCCAACGCCTGCTGGCGAAGGTAAGACCACGACCACCGTAGGCCTTTCAGACGGCCTGAAGAAGCTTGGCAAGAACGTTGTCGTCGCACTGCGCGAGCCCTCGCTCGGCCCGGTCTTCGGCGTCAAGGGCGGTGCCGCTGGCGGCGGTTGGTCTCAGGTCGTTCCGATGGAGGACATCAACCTGCACTTCACCGGTGACTTCCATGCCATCAGCGCAGCCAACAACCTGCTCGCAGCCTTGATCGACAACCACATCTATCAGGGCAATGCCCTGGACATCAACGTCCGCAACATCACCTGGAGGCGCTGCGTCGACATGAACGACCGTCAGCTGCGCTTTATCGTTGACGGCCTCGGTGGCAAGTCCAATGGCGTTCCGCGCGAGGATGGCTACGACATCACCGTCGCTTCTGAGATCATGGCCATCTTCTGCCTGGCCACCTCGGTCACCGACCTCAAAGAGCGCATTGCGCGCATCATCATCGGCTATAACCGTGCAGGCGAGCCTGTCACGGCCGGCCAGCTGAACGCCCAAGGCGCCATGGCTGCCCTCCTCAAAGATGCCTTGAAGCCGAACCTTGTCCAGACCCTCGAGGGCACACCGGCCTTCGTCCATGGCGGCCCCTTCGCCAATATCGCACATGGCTGCAACTCCATCATCGCCACCCGCATGGCCTTGAAGCTCGGCGATTATGCCGTCACAGAGGCTGGCTTTGGCGCTGACCTCGGTGCTGAGAAGTTCCTGGACATCAAGTGCCGTGTTGCTGGCCTGAAGCCTTCTGCTGTCGTCATCGTCGCCACCGTCCGTGCCCTCAAGATGCACGGTGGCAAGCCGAAGACCGAGCTGAACACCGAGGACCTGGTAGCCCTGAAGGCCGGCCTCCCCAACCTGCTTCAACACGTCTCGAATATCACAGACGTCTTCCATCTGCCGGCAGTCGTGGCCATCAATGCCTTCCCAACAGATACCGCAGCTGAGCTCCAGCTGGTCGAAGACGAGTGCAAGGCCCTCGGCGTCAATGCCGTTCTGGCTGAGCATTGGGCAAAGGGTGGAGAAGGCGCCCTCAAGCTGGCCGAAGAAGTCATTCGCGTGACTGACGAGCCCAATAACTTCACGCAGTCCTATCCGCTCGATATGAGCATCGAGGATAAGATCAACGCCATCGCCACAAAGATCTATCATGCAGACGGTGTGGACTATACCCCGCAAGCCAAGGAGCAGGCGAAAGTCCTGACCAGCCTCGGCTTTGACAAGCTCCCGATCTGCATGGCCAAGACACAGTACTCATTCTCTGACAATATGGCCCTTTTGGGTGCCCCCAAGGGCTTCAGGGTCACCGTACGCAACCTCAAGGTCTCGGCCGGCGCTGGTTTCATCGTCGCACTGACAGGCGAGATTATGACGATGCCTGGCCTGCCCAAGCTGCCTGCGGCTGAGAAGATCGATGTCGATGCCAGTGGCGTGATCTCAGGACTGTTCTAATAATGGACACTGCGTTCACAAAACGCTCCTGCGAAGACTTCGTTGATGTCCTCGCATCGGCTGCACCGGTGCCCGGTGGCGGCGGCGGCTCAGCATTGGCTGGTGCGCTTGGCACCGCCCTTGGCAACATGGTCGGATCACTGACTGTCGGTAAGCCAAAGTTTGCTGATGTCGAGGCCGATATGATCGAGCTCAAAGCAAAGTGCGACGACTTGCAAAGACGATTGCTTGACTTGGTGGCCGCAGATGCCGAGTCTTTTCAGCCTCTCTCCAAGGCCTATGGCCTGCCCAAAGAGACAGAAGAGGAGAAGGCGCATAAGGCCGAAGTAATGGAGGCCTGTCTGCGTGAGGCTTGTTCTGTGCCGATCGCGATCATGGACGCCTGCTGCGAGGCCATCGATGTACACGAGCAATTTGCCGCTAAAGGCACGCCGATCGCAATCTCAGATGTCGGCGTTGGCGTGAAGTTCTGCCAAGCTGCTCTACAAGGTGCAAGCCTGAACGTCTTTATCAATACGTCTTCAATGACTGACCGGGCTTACGCCCAAGAGGTCGAAGACAAGGCAAACAAGCTTCTGGCAGACTATGTGCCAAAAGCCGAATCGATCTTCCAGGACGTTGCTCGACGTTTTAAGTAAACTCTCGAACAGAAAAAGGGACATGCCCGGGCATGTCCCTTTTTTTTACGAGGATAAGAAAGGAGCCAATGTGGCTACGGTACTCAAAGGGGCTGAGGTGTCAGAAGCCCTGAACACGAAGATCATGGAAGAATCTGAGGCGCTGAAGGCCATGGGCGTCAACCCGACATTAGCGATCCTCCGGGTCGGCGAGCGCGGAGATGATATCTCTTATGAAAAGGGAGTGACCAAGCGTGCAGAGAAAGTCGGGGTGGCTATCAAGAACGTATTGCTCCCCGCAGATGTCGCTCAAGAAGTTTTAATTAAGGCTATTGAGGACCTGAACGCGGACAAATCCGTTCATGGGGTCTTGATGTTCCGCCCGCTCCCAGATCACCTTGATGAAGACGTTGTGAGAAACATGCTCGAGCCGAGCAAGGACATTGACGGCATTACCGATGCTTCGATGTCTGGGGTATTCGCAGGCATCCATACGGGTTTCGCACCTTGTACGCCATCCGCGTGCATGGAGATCCTTGAGCATTTTGGTGTTGACGCAAAGGGCAAGCATGCAGTGGTAGTCGGCCGCAGTCTTGTGGTTGGCAAACCTGCAGCCATGATGCTTTTAGACCGAAACGCCACAGTCACTATCGCACACTCGCGGACAGCAGACCTCCCATCAGTCGTCCGTGAGGCTGATATCGTGATTGCTTGTGTCGGTCGCGCGAAAATGGTAGAGGCAAGCTACCTGAAACCTGGGCAGATTGTCATTGATGTGGGTATCAATGTCTTAGAGGATGGCTCGTTGTCTGGAGATGTTGACTTTGAGGCGGCTTCATCGATCGTCGAAGCCATCACGCCTGTCCCAGGCGGTGTCGGAGCCGTGACCACAAGCGTGAACTTAAAACATGTGGTCGAAGCTGCGCGCAATCAAAACAGTTAACAAGAAACTCGAAGAGCAAGACAATAAAATTACGATGAACATTAGAGCTTTGATCTATCAAGGCTCTAATGTTTCTTACCTCAAAACGTTTTAATGGCATTACCAAGGCAAGAGGAGGAGGATCAAGCTCATGGATGATAACGATATTATTAAGGAGATCAGGCAAGATGTCGCGGCCATTCGACCAGATGTTTTAGTGCCATCAGAAATCGTTGCAAAAGCCGAAGCGATCGGCCACGGAAAAGCCAATACAGAGTTCTTAAGGTTGGCTGTATTAGCGGTGATGGCCGGCTTGTTTGTCGGTATGGGCGGAATGTTCTTGCTCTTGATCAAATCAGATACGAGCCTCCCCTACTTTGCCAGCCAAATACTCGGTGGCCTTTGCTTTTGCCTAGCCCTTTTCTTGGTCGTAGCCGCCGGAGCCGAGCAGTTCGCAGGCAACACCTTGATGGTCGTCGGAAGCCTGTCCAAAAAATACAGCTGGGGCAGCCTTTTGCGGACTTGGGGCATTGTCTGGGTGTTTAACTTCGTTGGATCGCTGCTGCTGGTCTTCCTCCTCTTCTTTGCTGCCTATTGGAAGGCCGACGGAGGCGCCATTGGGGTCGCTATGGTCACAGTCAGCCTAGACAAGATCGCTCAAGGTCAAGCCAGCCTGGGGCCGTCCGGCTGGGTGACTATCCTTTTTAAGGGCATTATGTGCAACTTCCTCTTTGGCCTGGCTGTTTGGATCGGTTACTCAGGACGCACCGTTGTCGACAAGCTGGCAGCTATCGTATTGCCAGTGACAGCATTCGTGGCCTGTGGCTTTGAGCACAGCGTCGCTAACATGTTCTTGCTTCCGATGGGGTGGCTGATCAAGGTCACTGGGGTCATCGACACCTCGGCCATCAGTGGCATCAACATGCTGTCGGTTGGTGGGATCTTCTATAACATCTCTGCCGCCACAATCGGGAACATCATCGGTGGCGCTGGCCTGGTCGGGTTATCCTATTGGTTGGCCTACCGGAAGAGTCAGAAAGTAAAAAATTCCTAGTAATTATCCCTGTCAAAAATTGAATGCAGCTATACCGTTCACGGTTGAACATTATCCACTCACAGAGGGAGGTTTTGCCTTGAAGCGGCAGAGCTGTGAAATAGAAGGTTTAGATTTCAACTTCGTTAAAAAAGGGTTACAATGTTTTTCTGCATTGTTATGTCATGGTTTAAGGATCAAGATGATTTGCGGGCTTGCTCCACGAATTGACTGAGGAGTCGGGAGCAAATAATCAATTGCTTATAAAGGGAGAGGGCAATTTTCGCATTAGCAGGTCCAGGGAGGGCTTACATTGCAGTTTGATTCGCTTAGGGATTATTCTCTGATTACCGGCATTGGAATACAGGTTGTAAACAGGAATGGTGTAGCCTCTTTTGCTACTGACCAATATCTGAAAACCCAGGATGCCTTGTTATTTCTTGCTAATTTACTGAATGTCGGCCATCTGACCGAAGCCGTAAAGGTCAAGAGCCTGATTCGCTCTACCGAGTATGGCGGTTTATATACCTTCCTCGATCCACGCGGCCTGACTTTTATTACGGCGCCGATCTCCAAAGGGCAAAACTGTAACCGTTTTGTCATTGGCGGCCCGATCATCCTATCTGATTTAGATGATTATCTGAATTTCGAAGTGCTGCCTCAGGCCAATAACTCTAGCTTCGGACCGCAAAAAGTCCGCGAGATCGTTTCCGCAATCCCCGTCTGCACTCCATCGCTGGTCTCAGCTTTCTCTGAACAGCTTTTTGTGAACTCAGCATTCATCAATGGCGGTAATACCAACCAGTCCAGCCCGTCAGATAAACTCCTCTACAATTTTGTTGATAACTACGACTACACTGACAACGTCGATCTGCCAAACCTGCGGATAAAAAGCTATATGTACGACAGCCAAAGAGAGGTCGATGAGCAATATCGCCTTCTCAAGACGCTCAAGAGCCAAGAGGAGCTGCAGGCCAAGATCCTGTTAAACGAGATACTCGAGCAAATCCTCTTTCACCCGCGTAACAACCTGGACTTCATTAAAAGCCGCGTTGTCGAGCTCTTGACGATCATGACACGCTCAACGATCAGTAATGGCGCTGATGTGAAGATGGCGACTTTTATTCGTAATAAGGCATTTGTGGAGATCGAAGAACACAAGACCCTTGATGACATTGTGATCTGGCTGAACGAGCTTTTTGAGCGTTTCTCCTCACATACTTTTAAGAACCCACACTCTAAGCACGCTGACGCAATCAAAGAGTCATTGGCTTACTTGCTCGAGCATTTCAGCGAGAAGATCACCTTGAATGACGTGGCCGCGCATGTCTCTTTTAGCCCGACCTATCTTTGCACAATGTTCAAAAACGAGATGGGCCAAAGCTTTAAAAGCTGCTTGAACCGCATCCGCATAGAAAAAAGCAAAGAGTTGATGCCAAATCACGATCTCAGCATTGCCGATATCAGCTACAAAGTCGGTTTTGCAGATCAAAGCTATTTTGCGCGCGTCTTTAAACAATACGAAGGCATTACGCCTTATCACTACCGGCTCACAAGCAAGCCGACAGGCGCTGAAAAGTAGTCGGCTTTCAGATAAATCGACGAGGCTTTGTCGATGCCAGATTTCGTAAATTGAGCGAGGAGCCTGAGCCCCCGTTAAATGAGTTTTGCTGAAAAATGGATTAGTTGTATTTTATTCAGCTCAAGGTAATTTCCTACGGATTGTTCAGAAATAATTACAAGAAAGAACGTAGACAGCAGCCTTACACTAAAGCTAGTGCTTGGGCAAACAATATCCATTTTGAATCGATTCTGAAGGAGATGTGAGCTTATGGGAAAAAAGAGCTATACCACAACCGCATATACCAATGTAGATGATTTTATCTATGGTAAAGCGGTTACCCCCGTCACCACAAAGCGGGGTCTCGTAATTGGTGGAGGCAAGGTGTATCCAGAGGTAAACTTCACCCTGCCGACAATGCTCGTTACCAAAGAGACGATGCCGGAAGTCCTGGACATTTACAGGGAGATCGCAGACGGCATCTGCGCCCGTGCAGTCGATCTGGAGCTTGAAGGCGTCCAGCTAGAGTGCGAATGGGTACCCCAAACGACATTTGAGCCTGAGTGGGGCATTCAGCACATGCAGGTCATCGAAGAGGTAGTCGAAGGCTACTATCAGAAGTACGGCCTGAAGGGCTCTATCCGCTCAACGCCAGTCGATGTCCGTGAAGTTGGCGCGGCAGAAGGCCTAGAGCATATGTGGCACGGATCGCTCTGGGACAAGGTTGTTCGGTCCATGGAAGGCAGCGCGGCTGCTGGTAACGACTTCCTCTCCATCGAGTCAATCGGCGGCAAGGATGTCCACGACGAAGGTCTGATGTACAACGATATAAGCAAGATCATCTTTGCCCTTGGCGTTCTTGGTGCCAAGGATATGGAAAAACTGTGGGGCATGATCGTCGACGTCGCAGCCAAGCACCCCGGCTGCCGTGCTGCTGGCGACACCGCCTGCGGTTTTGCCAATACCGCTATGGTTTTGGCTGAGCAGAACTACATTTCCCGCGTCTTCGGCGCCACCGCCCGCGTTGCCGCTACTGTCCGCACCATGGTTGCCAACCAAATGGGCGCCACCGGTCCGGACAAGGACTGCGGTTATGAGGGTGTCATCGTCAAGGCCATCACCGGTACCCCGGTCACGATGGAAGGCCATGTGGCTTGCGTTGCCCACCTTTCTCGCGTTGGTAATGTTGCGATTTGCTGCGCCGACCTTTGGAGCAACGAGTCAATCCAGCACATTAAACTGCTCGGTGGCTGGGGCGAGGTTGTCGGACTTGAGCAGCTCACCTATGACTGCCGTCTTCTCAATGGCGCCCGTGACAAGGGTTGGGACCATGAGCTTCAATCTCTGTATGCTGATAGCGATAGCTACCTTGATCCTCATGCTTACATCCTGCGTCCGGATGTCGCGCTCGAGATTGCCAAGGGCATCGTCTCTGCTCCTGACAATGCATTCCTGCGCGTCAAGAAGGCCGTCGAAATGGCCCTTAAGGTTATGCGTCAGGGCTACAACGACAAGCGTCTGCGCTTGAACGACCGTGAGCTTTCTGCTCTTGGCCAGCTTGAGGACGATTTAGGTGCTATCACTGATGATGAAGGCGCCTTCACCGAGGAGCAGATTGCCTCGAATAGCGACAATCCGAAATTCAAGCCGGCTCTCTACGATCTGTAAACCGATTACTTGCAGAACAAAAGTCAGAGTTGATTAAGGCTCTGGCCGAACAGCAGACCGGATCCCGAGAAATTCGGATCCGGTCTGCTTTCTGACTATCAAGAAATAGGCCGTTAGCAAAGGAGGGGTCTTTTTTTCGCCTGCAATGCTGTATGGCTTGATATCATATTGTGTGGAGGGGTTTTCCCAGTATTTATGTTATTTTTCACCCAGCTATAGGCTGTATTTCATTGATAATATCTGAAGCTTGTTTCTCAGGAGTGGAGTATCAGGAGCAGAGAAGATGCCAGAAGCAAAGGTCATCAGGAAGAAAAAGTTGCGGAGCAAGGCTTTGGCGGCGAGAAGTGCCATGACAGCAATCGAAAGAGACGCATGTAGCTCTCGGGTCTGTATGCAACTGAAGGCCAGGTTAAACGAGCTTATGGACCGCCGTTTTCAAGCACCAGCAACAATTGCCGTCTATGCCGCCATGGGCGACGAGCTAAACCTTGCGTCTTTTATCGCCTCAGCATACAGTATGCCTAATATCACTGTCTGCTTCCCTTGCATGGAGCCACGCGGAGACCAGAAGATGTCAATGCGTAGAGTCGCGCACACCAACTATATGGCCGGTGCAGTCCCATTTATTAATAACCCGCTTGAAGTGTTTAGCCCACGCAGCCAAAAACTCTTGCCCTATACGCGTGTCAACCCCAAGATAATTGACTTTATTGTGGTGCCGCTTGTCGCTTTTGACGATTTTGGCAATCGCCTTGGCTATGGTGGCGGAAATTATGACCGCTTTCTCCCGCTCTTACGCAAAGATACGACGATCATCGGTGTCGCCTTTGAGGCCCAACATCTCGACGGGTTGCCAATTGAAGAGCATGACGTTCCTCTGAGTATTATTGTTTAGATTGGGTTTTCGGGTTTTTATAAGCTAGAAGCCCTAGAAAAAACCGAGGCCATTAGCCTTTCCGAACAAACTGCCAAATTCTTTTTGACAGACTCCACGGATTGCTAATGGCCTCGGCTCAATTACATCAATACTGCAGTAGCTCAGACCTCAAAATACATGTTTGTAATGAACTGGTCATCAAACATCTCATGTGCGGCCAAGTTGATCTCGTGACCGCCCTCTGCCAGGTCAACGAGGCCAGCCCGGGCACTTTCGTTCAAGCACGCTTTAACAGCGCCACTGAGGGAACTGTTACCGATCGCCTGAACGCGCCCAGAAAAGCTCTTGGGCAGCATTCCTGTTGTCAACGCACTTTCTGGGTTCAGGTTCTGCCCAAAACCACCTGCTAAAAAGACCTTCTTCGGAATATCCCCGCCCATCACGGCCATAATGATCTCTAGGCCTGAACGTGTAGCGCTCTTTGCCAATTGGAACTGGCGCAGGTCCTTCTGCGTGAAATAAACCTCGCCGCTATCCAGCGCTGGATTCTTGGCCAACACGATGCGACCGTTCTCGACCTTGTCGGTCATCAACCCTGTCTCGTCAATAAACCCTTCGCGCACCAATACCGCCATCAAGTCCAAGATGCCAGACCCGCAGATGCTCGTTGGCGGAGCAGCACCGATCGTCTGCAGCTTCCACTCGCCATTCTCGTGCTCGACCACTGAGATGGCGCCCTTTGTGCTGCCAGAGCCGCACTCGATGTTTCCTCCCTCAAAGGCTGGGCCGGCTGCCGTAGCCGTGCAGACCAGCTGATCGCCACGTTTGAAAATCAGCTCGCCATTCGTACCCATATCCATCAGGATGAAGTCATCTTCGGCACCCAGCGAACAGAGGCCGGAGGTCAAGTCGCCGCCGACATAGGCAGAGATGAACGGCATCACAGTGACATCGCAGTCTAAGGTATCTGTCTTAAAAATATCCTTGTATTTTTGATCGACCGGATAATAGTAGTCCGGCTCAAATGGCACAAAGCCAAGCGAGCGGCACGGGGCGTTCAAAAGGATATAGGTCATTGTTGTGTTACCAGCGATTACAACGCGTTTGATCTGGCTTGAATCGACCCCGCTGTCCTTGATCATATTGGCAATGTCCTTGTCAATCTGCTTTGTCACAATCGCCGAGAGCTCAGAGGCATCGTCGAGCGAGACATTAATGCGTGATATGACATCGGCGCCATAAGGCAGCTGTTCATTCAATTGGGCAAACGAAGCAAGCTCGCCGCCTGTTTTCAAGACAATCAGCTTGCCCACGATCGTCGTTGTTCCAATGTCCACGGCGATTGCCAGATCTGAGGCAAGCGCATCGTCAATACTTCCTTCATCGATGTATTCGCCCTCGCGTGGGCCATCCGAGTCAACCTGGATGGCATAGCCTTCGTCACTCTCTTGGCTCGGTATCAGGACCTCAACATCCTCCATCACGTATGTCCGGCAAGATAGGCGTTTCTTTCCGTTTACCCTGACCACGCACTTTCCACAACGACCGATTCCTCCACAATCGGCATGCAACTTAAAATTCTCTTCGCGAATGATCTCGAGTAGGTTCTTTCCGACCTCTACATCAAGCTCAACGCCTTCTTCCGGAAATTTGACATGTCTTTTTTCTTCGCTCACAACTACCCCTTTCGGATGCTGCGTCAACATTACATTGACCTGGTACTTAATCCTCTAGCCTGACACAAATACACTAATTCCCTATTCTACCACCGCTTTTATTTCCATTTCGGCACTCGAAATTATGAGGTTAATATCGCAGAAGAAAGTACCAAATGTCTCGATGAACGGTTTATGCAGGAATGCTGCTCTTGGGCTTTGTGTTAGCCCTTGTCAGAGCCTTAATTACATCGAAAAGCGCTCACTGGGATCGGAGAGGGGAACCCGTGGTTTTTGGTGGGCGATAACGGATTTGAACCGCTGACCTTGTGCGTGTAAAGCACCTGCGCTACCGCTGCGCCAATCGCCCACACAAGTGGCGACAAGTATACTACAGGCTGCTGTTTCAGCCAAATTGAGGCTGTTCTTCAGCCTCCCCCAAATCAGCGCTGGGCTCGGCCTCTGGCTCATTTGGAAGCCAACCGATGCTTAGCGAGGCACCCTCAGGCTTTTCTAGTAGCACATCATAGTGGTAACCTCCCGGCAGACGCACCTGAAGGCGTGCAATGCCTCCACGCGACGGCCTTTTGAGAATTGGCTGTGCGGCATCAGGGACCGATACTGCAAATGGTAAAACCGATTTTGGCCGAGGCCCGAGAGCAGTGTCGTTTGCCTCTTTGATAGCCAATCCATTTGGACGCACTGAAGCCTCTTCGGCCTCCGACTCCACTTTGGCTGCTGCGGCTTCTTCGGATGCCGCAACTCCTGTGGTTTCTGAGGCCACTTTGACCATCGTGGGCTCTCTGTGCGACGAGTCCGCTTCAGGCTCTTGCGTCTTATCGCCCTTCTTTTTTTGTCCTCTATTCTCAGGGCACGAGGCGTCTTCGCGATCCGGCGTCGGCGTGAGGGCGCCGCTCGGCTCTAACAGGTCAAGGTCCTCTTCTAGGGACTCTACGAACTCACGCAGGCCGGCTTCGATATCGGCCGTCAGATGGTCGCCTGCCGAAGGAGTGTCCACGATCTGGGCGATTCCTGTTTTTTCAGAATCGGTAAAACGGTGCAAACAGCCATAACAGGTATCGATATCGTCAAAGCTGATGCTTTGGCAGTAAGGGCAAGTCCTCATTTATCTTTCCTTTCTCAAGACACTGAACTCCACGTCTTCTCCCACCTCAAACCAGCTGTCTGAGCTGGCGTAACGCTCCAGGCAGCCCCAGGCCCCGCGCTGGTTTTGAAAACGGCCGGGCTTGACTGCCCGCTCGCTTTTCAATACACGCCCTTGAGCACTGATAAAGGCCAGGTCGATCGGGCGCTTCATGCCCAGGCAATGGATGCTTGCGCAAGGAGCCAATAATAAGGCCTCACCGTTTTGGCAGCGTCGTTGGCCAAGCAGCCCACGCAGACGTTGAGCAAGGCTGGATGCTAGTTCTACTCTCATGGTCTTCCTCTCTCTTGTCTCTCAATCCTTCAACTCCATCAATCGGCCTTTCTTGCCTTGGCGCTTTGTAAAAAGCCCTATGATCTGGCGGCCTTGAGGCCACGGCTTAGATAAACTGCACCAGGACACTTGAGCTATCGCCCAGGTCAAAGACCTGGAGGAGCAGGCGTTGGCCTTTTTCGGTGCTGCTGCCCCAACTGTAAGAACTGAGCAGCTTGGTCTGGCTGTCATCCTGGCCAGTGCCACTGTCAGCCGATTGCCACCCTTGGGCTAAGAGCAGCGCGTTGGTCGTTTGCTTGGCCTCAAAGGCCGTCAGCCCCGAGCTGTACGAGAGGATGCGCCCATCTGGGCTGACCGCATCGAGCTCAAAGGCGGAGCCTGGCGCCACCAGCCCCAGCGGGTCAATGCTTGTGCCGCCAATCTGAGTCGGGCCGTTTTGGCTGGCGCCCCAGACATCTGCAACCGTCGGCACTGCGCTCTGGCCACGCTGGCAGCTGGACTGGATGCCCAAGACGCTAAAACTGACGACCATGGCTAGGCCGAAAAGCATGGCTATGCGCAAGTTCCGCTTGCCTCGGCTTGGTTTACCTTGGCTTTGCCTGCCTTGGTTTCGCTGGCCATGATTCTGCGTACTCACCAAAGCACCCCCGGGCGATAAGGGTCAATGACCAGCCTGCGGGTATGCTCGACCTGAAAGAGCTTGAGGCCAAAGACCGCTTTTTGGAATGGCCAGGGCGTATAGGTGAGCCGACAAGTATAGGCCTCTTGTTTGGGCAACAAAGAGAATGCCAGGCCGCCGCCAGCATCCTCTGAGCTGCCTCCTCCCCAAGCCACCGCTTCTGCCTCGACCTTGACCTGGACATCAGGATAATCAGAAAAAGCCCCTCTCAGCAGCTGCTCGCAGGAGTCTGCCCGGCTGGCCATCCCATACGACCCGGAGGCCGGGCTGGCCGCCTGAGTGCGCACGGCCTGTTCGACCAGACGGTCGAAACGGGCAGAGGCCGCCAGATAGTTCAGGCAGTTGAAGAGGATCAAGGCCACAACGATCAGCACCGGCATCAAAACGGCCATCTCTACGGCCATCTGCCCGCGTTCATCGAGCAGGTGTGGCCTCTTATTCCCAAACATCAGTGACCGTCCCATCCTTAAAGACCTTTCTGGCAGAATCCAACACGCCCTGGACCTTCTTCTTCCCTTCCTCTACAACCGCAGCCGGGAACTTGATCCGGACCGGTAGGCTGGGCGCTCCGGGAAGGTCGCTGAACCGCAGTTCGAACAGGGTTATCCCCTCATCTGTCAACGTTGTCTCGAGGCTGTCTAACTCGCCCTCTAACCCATCAAAGACCGTGTCGCCAATCGTCCCGCTGCCCTCGCCAGGCAATGCAGCATAGCCCGTTTTCATGTTCACGAGCCCCTGAACGACCGCTGATGGAGAAGCGCGGGCAACATGGATGCTGTTTACTACGACGGGTTTGGGCGAGGCCAGCTTGACGCCCTGCAGGCCGAGGCCTTTGATACAGCCTGTTACCGCATTCTCTGCCCATTCAGCCAAAGGCGTGAGGTGGATCAGCCTTAAGAAGTCACCGACGGCCGGACCGAGCCCGTCCACCCCCGTGCTATAGGCCGAGAGCGCGCCGCCCCAGATCTCGAGGATGGCGTCAAATGCATCGAGGCCGAGCTTTCCGGCTGCCGGGCCGCTGAACTCGGCCTTCGCCCGGTCTAAGAAGTCACCCAGCAGGTTCTCATCAGACGATCCGGTGGCCAGGGCGGCGGCCGAGATGGCCATGCGCACCGGCACCTCTTTTTTTCCGTTGATAAAAGGGCTTTGCAGGCCTTTGGGCAGCTCACGCTGGGATACGTCGAGCACAACCACGATGCAGCCGTTGCGTCCTGGTGGGAGCGGGTTGATACGCGTGGTCTTGAGGGAGTCGATTGCCTCTTGATAGACATCGACGCTCTTCTGGGCTTCGGCCTTGGCCTCTTTTTGGGCCTCGGAAAAGCGTTTTGAGGCTTCTTCGTAAAGGCGGGCGGCCTCAGCCACGGCCCGGTAGTGGTATTCAAAGCCAGTATCGATATTGCTCGTGGCCGAGCCGACGCGCCCGATCGTATTGATGCTCAGGTTGCAATACGGGCAGGCTTGGTATAAGCCGCCTTCCAGGCCGGCGATAGAGCCAAAGCCGCCTGCCCCGGCTTCTTGGTAGTAGGGGCATTGGCTGCTCCCGTGCAGGCAGCCGTTTGCATCCAAGGGAAAATCAGCGTCGGTATAAAGCCTGGTCTGCCGAACTTCGTCGTTGTTTTTGGCCAACAACGGAAAATAGGCATCCATGCTCCCGTCATCCGAATAGTGTACATAGCCTTTCTGCATTTCTTGGACAGCATAGCGATAGTACCGATAACGGGCTTCGGAGCGGACGGCTTCATCGAGGCTTGGGTCCTGGGGGCCTTCTTGCGCCAGGCGGGCCGCATAATAGCTCTTGGCCCGGTCTAAGGCCACTGAGAAGGACCAGCTCTCAGGGCTAGAAAAATACGGGTTAAAAAACCCTCTCATGTCAGCCAGGCTAGTCGCCCTCTCGTAGAGGCAATGGTTGGGGCTGGCACCACAATCGGCCAGCCAGCCGGCATACTCTGAAGTGTCCATGTCTTTTTTGGCCTCTTCGGCCTGGTCGCTCTTCTCTGCAGTCTTCTCGCTTGAGTCAGACAGTCGGCCGCTCAGCTCATCACTGTGGCCGTCATCGCCAAAACTTGCGTCCTCGGCCGTAAACGGGACAAGGAGGGCGGCTCCGAGGTACGATGTACCACCAGCGGGGCTGTTCGCACTGATCGTGGCAGCCGAGTTGACGGCCGCTAAGAAGGGCAGGACCTTTTGCAGCTGGGTCAGCGCCTGGCCGGCCTGCTT
Source organism: Coriobacteriia bacterium (assembly GCA_009779015.1). GTDB lineage: Bacteria > Actinomycetota > Coriobacteriia > Coriobacteriales > UBA8131 > WRFC01. Next base: position 17,611 of record WRFC01000001.1, read on the forward strand.
GGCAATCTTGTCGCGCGTCGTAAAGACCTTTCGGCCAAAATCCATGATCTTCACGCCGATACCCTGGCCGCCGGGAATGCAGCTGGCGATTATCCCCACTCCTTCGACCGCAATGCCAAAAAGGCTCATTGAGAGCACGACGGCATCTGCGCTACGGGCGACGATGTAGTACTCGGCCACGACGTTCTCGGCCGCCAGGGCGCCTGCATCGGCCGCAAATTGGATGTCACCCGAACGGGCGTTGACCCAATAGATCTGCGCCGAGGCAAAGATCAGTGTTACCGCCAGCGCCAGGGCGATGGCGACACCGACGCTCGTGAACCCGCCTTCAGGCTCTAGCCATGGCCAGGGGCGGCCGCGCCTAGCGCCTCGAGGGCGCTGCCGCTGGGAGCCCTGGTTGCTGCATTCGGCCTTTTGTTCGCTCATTGCCTGTCTCATTGCTCGTCCCATTGCTTGACCCATTCAGCGGGCCCTCCCTGTCCTTCCCAGACCCAGTCCGGCTGGCTGGGCATTTTGACTTCGACGACCTGCTCGATGTTGCCCTCAGCATCGGTCTTGCCTAAGAGCTGAGCGCCCAAGCCGATCAAAGGCAAGGGCTTGAGGTGGTTGACGATGCGCACGCTGACCTCGGGGCTCTCTTCTCCCCCGGTTAGCTCGATCGTCCAGGAGTCGCCATTCGGGTGTGCGTGAAAGATATCGATTGGTGGGATCGCGGCCAGGCGCCGCTTGGTATAACCCAGGTATTTCTCGTCGCTATAGCCGCCGAGCGCCGTGCGCGTGGCCAGCAGGCGGCAAGACTCGGCGGCAGCGTTCTCCATGATGATCTGGTTGTAGAGGAGGATCGCAGGCTGCAACAAGATCAAAATGAGCAAGAAGAGGGTGGGGATCAGGACGGCGGCCTCGACCGTGGCCTGGCCGTGCGTGTCGTGGACGGCTCGGGCGGCCTGTGTTTTGACCTGGTGCCTGGCCGGCCTGCCTCGCTTTATGGGTCTACCCAGCATTGTTACGAACATAGCCGCTCCTTCTTAGTAAAGCAAGACATCGCCGATGCTGCCCACGACTTGCTGTCCCAAGGCATGCGACGCGCTCTCGATGCCGTGCTCGATGAAGGTCCCGTCGCCGATGCGCGCCTGCCAGGCGGCCAAGGCAACGATCATGGCAATCAGGATCAGGCCGACGATCGCATACTCGACGGTCGCTTGGCCGTTTTGGTCGCCCAACCGGGCTTTTAACGCACTGAAGACGGACCTCATGGTTGGGCCTCGAGATCTGGTATCTTCAGCTCGACCAGGCGGACGACCAGCGGGTTAGACTCCGAGACCGTCCGGCCAAGGCATTCGGGTATGACGCTGATCAGCAGCACATTGCCGTCAGTAGAGGTTGCCGTGCATGACCAGGACTGCTGCCCGAGGTCGATATAGCCGCTCCGCTCGAGCTTGTAGTCGTTGCCTTGGAGGCCTCGCAGCAGCAGCTCGCCGACCTCGGGGCAGCTTTGGCTGCTTTCCAGCTCCCAGCTGCGCAGGTATTTGTCCTCGTGGTAAAGAGGCGGCCCGGGCTGGCTCGAACTGATGCCGGCGAGCGGAATGGGCGGCAGGGAGCCTGCCTCGGAGGCTGGGCTGGCGTCTTGGGCAGCAGTGCTCTCGTCTGGAGAAGCGCTGCTGGAGGCGCTGCTTGGCGTGCCACTTAATACGCCGTCTGACGTGCTGCCCGCCACTCCGCTGGGGATGCCGGCAGAGGTGTCATGCGGGAACCCGCCCGCCGTGCCAGACGAGGCCACGCCGTGGCCCTCTGCGGCCACGAGCCCGCTTTCCTGGAGGACATCGACTTGCTTTGATAAAAGGCCGTGCCCGAGATAGGCCGAGAGTGTGCCTGCGAGTACCAACATCAGGATCCCTGCGGTAGCGAAAGCGTGTTTATGTTGGTTCTTATACCATCCCATAAAGCCTGCAATTTTCCACTGAACGCCATTACCGCAATAATGGCGATGACCACCAACACCCCGACCAGAATTGCATATTCTGTTGTCCCCTGCCCCCGTTGGTCTCTCAAGGCCCGGCTCAGCTGACCGATCATCATCTGGCAGCGGATGGCCGCTCGGGTCGGGGCCTCTGTTAAAAAACCTCTTCTTTTTTCCATCATCATCACCTATAGCTTTCCCATCATATCGAGCATTATCGGTCCCATTACCAGCAACAACATGGCTGGTAGTATGAATACCCCGGTCGGAATCAACATCTTTACGGGGGCCTTGCTGACTTCTTCCTCACGCTCAGCGCGATAGTTTCGCCGCTGTTCTTGAGCGAGCTCGAGGAGGAGTTGGTTGATCGACGCGCCATAACGTAGACCGCGTATAGTAATTGTTGTAAAACGCATAAAAGATGGTGTCCCGACTTCTTCTGCCAAGGCCTTCAAGCCCTCTTCGCGGGAGATCAGGCCCTTCTCCCAAAGGCTTAGCTGGGCTTGGCAGAGACTGGCCAACTGGCCATGGAAGCGCGTTGTATAGAGCTCGAAGGCTTGGTCAAAACCCAGGCCGGCGCGCATGCCCATGGCTGTCAGTTCGAGCAGTTGGGGCAGCTCGCGCTGGTAAGCCTGCCGAGCACCGTTCTTTTTGCTTTTGGGGAGAAGACGGGCCAGCTTGCCGATCAAGCCGGAGTCGGGCAGCTGGAGCCAGCGTCGAGAAGGTGCGCCCGGTTTTGCCGAGAGGCTGGCGCGCCTGCGCTTGCGCAGTTCGGTTGTGTACTTGCCTTCTAAAAAGGCAAAGGCCAGGAAGGTCACGGCGGTGGCTGCGAGTACCACTGCAAAGACGCAAGCGAGGATAGAAAAGGTATTGCTCATGTCAGGTCGACCTTCAGGATGCGTTTGATCAAAAGGACTCCGAAAGCCTCGAGGGCGACGGCTACGAGAAGGATCATGAAGCCGCCGAGCGAGCTGAAGAAGCTGGCCAGGTACCCTTTCATGACGAGCGAGAGGACGCCCACCAAGACCCAGGGCATCAGTGAGACGACGCGGAACGAGAGCCTGGCCTGGGCAGTCTGGACCTCGAGCTGGCGCTGCAGGTCGACCGACGAGCGGATGGCGGCCGAGGCCGAGTCGAGCAGGTCTTTGAGGCTGCCGCCCGTGCGATGCTGGATCTCGAGCGCCGCCGTTAAGAAGCTCATCTCTTCGAGGCCGACACGCTGCTCAAGCCAACTCAAGGCCTCGGGGACGGATTTGCCTGAGCGCACATCGGCGCTGGCCTGGGCCAGCTCGGCGGCCAAGGGGTCGGCGCACTCTTCGGCGGATTGCTGCAGCGCCTGGCTTAAGGAGTACCCGGCTTGGAGCGAAAAGGCCAAAGACTGGAGGGCGTCGGGCAGCTGCAGGCGTAAAAGCTCTTTTCGCTTGCGGGCCTGCTTGGCCGACCAGTTCTTCAGAAGCCAAGGCCAGGCCACGGCCAACCCGACAGCCAAAACCACCTGGTGCGTGAGAAATCCGACAACCAAGGCGATCATGGCCGAGAGCAGCATAATGAGCTCGACGACGACATGCGGCGTGGCCTTTTGGCCACGGCTTTCCATGGCCGCCTGCAAGCTGGCCACCAACGCCCTGACCTGACTGATAGCAAGCAGCCTCTGGCTCAACCGCCGCAGGACGGGTAAGCCATTGCGCAGAAGCTCGGTGGCCAAGCCGCTCTTGTCGAGCCGTCCGGGACCGCCCCCGTCGCCTGTAGCGCGGGCCTTGGCGGCCAGGCGCCGCCGCTTGCTCTGCCACCAGTCCACCAGCGGGTTGACCGCCAAAACACCCGTAATGGCCGCCAGCAAGAGCGCCAGCAGCGGGCGCCAGTCGTCAAACCAAGATGCCAGGGAGAAGTCCATTACGCCAGCCCTCCGTCTGCTCCTGGGCGCTCATAGACCTCTGTCTGAGGATTGAAACTATGCAGACAGGTCAGTTCGACCCCGTTGCGGCCGCCCGCGCAACTACAGAGCTCGACCACCCTCCGGCGGCCATGCCGGTCACGCTCTAATTGGACGATCAAGTCAAAGGCCGAGGCGATCTGCTCGTAAAGCACATCCACAGGCAGATCCATGCCAAAGCGGCACATCATCACGAGGCGCGAGACGGCCTCGCTCGGGGAGTTTGCGTGCAACGTCGTGAGTGAGCCGTCGTGTCCGGTATTCATGGCTTGGAGCATGTCCAAGGTCTCGGCGCCGCGGCACTCACCGACCACGATGCGGTCCGGCCGCATGCGCAAGGCGCTTGTTACCAGGTCGCGGATCGTCACTTCTCCCGAGCCCTCGATGCTGCTGCTGCGGGCTTCGAGCCTCACGACATGGGGGTGCGCATGAAAGCGCAGCTCGGCGGCATCTTCGATCGTGATGATGCGCTCCGAGGTCGGGATGGCCACCGAGAGGGCGTTGAGCAAGGTGGTCTTACCGCTGCCTGTGCCGCCGCTGACCACGATGCTCTGGCGCTTTTTAACAGCGTCTTCGAGCACGGCGGCGATCTCTTCGTCCATGCTTTCGAGCTCCACCAGTTCGGCCAGTGTATACATCTGGGCGCGGAACTTGCGGATCGAGAGCACGGGGCCGTCGAGGGCGAGCGGCGGTATCACGACGTGCACGCGGTGCCCCTCGGGCAGGCGGGCGCTGACGATCGGCGTGGCCTCGTCGACGCGTCGGCCGAGCGGCCCCAAGATGCGGTCGATCAGCTGCCTCAGCTGCGTCTCGTCGATGAACCTGAGCGTCGAGGGCTCGATCTTGCCGTCCCGTTCAAAAAACACCCGGTCCGGGCCGTTGACCATGATCTCGGTCACACGGGCATCGGCCAAGAGCGGCTCGATCGGCCCAAAGCCGGTGACCGAGTCAAGCACTTTACGGCTCAGCTCTTGATGCTCGGCGGCGCTCAGGCCGGCCCACTCCCCTTCTTCGAGCAACTGCTCGAGCACGGCGGCGACCTCGCGCCGGGCGCGCGTGGAGTCGGCCTCTAAGAGCTCCGAGATGCGCTTGCTGGGCAAGCGCCGATAGAGCTCGTCGCGCAGCCAGAGCTGGCCATCTGAGCCTTGACGGGCGGCATCGGGATAAACGCCGGGCCCGCCGCCGCCGACATTGCCGCCGCCATATGAGGCGCCATCCGGGGAGGCGCTGCCGGGGGCGGCATCATTCAGGCAGACGCCTTCTTCTGGGCATCCGGCTGATGCAACCACGGCCGGCGACAAAGGCCGGGCCGTCTCTAATGAGCTGATGACCTCACTGAGCGACATGAGCGGACCTTCGCGAGAAGAGGCTGCCAAAGTCTGGGAGCCGGAAGCCAAAGAGGCGGCGTTCTTGAATAGCGGCAGGTGCCTGGGCGGCGCCCAAGGCCCGTGGCTCGAGGTTATCAAGCAGCCGCTCTAACGAGCTGACGAACGGGTTGGCGTTTTTCAGAAGCTCTTGCGGGCAACCAAGGGCAAGCAGCTCGTCTACCAAAGAACCGCCATCGTCTAACGCCCAGACCTCCTGGCCGCCCAGCACGAATGAGGCATCCTCGGCTGTCAAGGGGGCGCCTCGGCCACAGCCGTTAAGCACGAAACGAAAGCGCGCCTCGGGGATCTGCAGGCTCAAGCAAAGTTCTTTCAGACGGCTGCAGGCGGCCAGCGAGGCTGAGCGCTGGTCCATAAAAAAGAGCAGCTGGCTGCATTTACGGGCGAGCAAGGCCTGGCTGTCAGTCCAGTAGCTGCCGGTATCGATGAAAACGAGGTCGAACCGGCTGGTCAACAGAGGCAGCAGCAGCTCGATTTGCTGAGCGGCCTGATCGGCTTCTTCGGGCCTTGTCGGGGCGCTCAGTAAAAGCAGCCCAGGCCGCCCGTTTTGCTGCTCCATCGCCCGCACTAACTCATCGGCCCGCTCTTCGGTGCATCTGATGATCGGGCAGGCAACGATCGATTTGTTCTGCTCGTGCCCGATCGAGCTTGCCAGGTCGCCAAACTGGAAGTCAGCCTCAATCAGGGCGACCCGCCGCCCCCGGCGCGTGGCCAGCAAGGCCAGAAGGAGCGCCATGGTGCTTTTTCCGACTCCTCCGCGCCCCGAGATAAAGGCGATTGCCCGCGCTGCCGGTTTTTGCGGCGCGCCTTCAGAGGCCTCTGGCCGGGTTTGCCCGGCGCCCTCAGCGCCCAGCGCTGATTTCTCCGACAGCTCGGCCGGGGCTGCCAGGGCCGGTGGCTGGCCCTTGTAGGCATCCACCATCAGCCCGGTCTCTAAGTCTTCAATACGCGGCTCTGGATAGCCGGTCTGTTCTTTCGGGCGGCCCAAGTACTCTTGGCCAAGGCTCTCGATCAGCTCGACGCCAGCCCGTTCGGCCCGTGTCACCAAAGACCCAGAGAACGTCTGCACAAGGAGCTTGACCGAACGGCCGGGGCAGTCATGCTTGAGCGCGGCCGCCAGGTTCAACGGCGTGACCTGCGGGTTAGCGATGCTCTCAAAGACTACAACAGAAAAACTGGGGTCGACTGCCTTGAGGAAATCGCGGCACTTGAAAGCGTCAGTGAAATTCTGCGGGTCGTCGACCCCTGGCCTCCAGACCAAGGCCACCAGGCTCTCGCCGAGGGCCATCATTGCTTTTCTCCTTCGTCATCTCCGACCAATACAAGGTAGAGGCTTTGCTCTTCAGAGGCGGCGATCACTTCTTGGACGCGCTCTTCTTGAAGCGCCAGCGTCACCCATTTGAGGTTGGCTTGCGAGCTGGTGCCCCCAAGCACGCCTGAGCTATTGCCAGAAAGGCCGTTGGCGGCTTGACCGGCCGCCAGGCTTCCGGTGAGGACGGTATTCGAGGTCGCTAAGACCAGTACGTCTGTATCTAGAAGCCGCACCTCGCCCGAGCCGGCGGCATAAAGGGCGACCTTTGTGCCCGCTTGGATAGCCCCGCCGACCGCGCGCAGGTTATCCGATGGCACGCTCAGTGCACAGAGGCCTTCGGGTATCTTCAGCATCTCGGCCGCGCTGCCGGCCTCGCCCAGCTTGGCGGAGGCCACCACCTCATTGGCCAGCATCGGCATGGCCAGGGTCTGGCCGTAGACATCGGCCTCGGTACCGAGGGCACCGGCAGGCAAGAGGTCGACCAGCCAAAGCCTTTTACTGACATTCGAAGGGCTGAGCTCTTCTCCCGCATTGATATCGCGGTCGGCGACATAGACCTCGATTTGCTCGCCGCCGTATTTTGCTATGGCCTGCTGGCGTGCGCCCGTGGCTTCGGCACGGATGTCAGAGATATACCAGAAAACCGCCAGAGCAGCTAACACCCCGCAAAAGCAGGCTATTAATAAACGCATCCGCCGGGATCTCATTGCAGCTATCGCCTCCTTTTATCAGGCATCCAGAATCAATAAGTCGAACTATGGGGAGGATTTTGGAAAAGTATTGGAAAGGTCTTTGAACAGTGAATGAAAATAACTAACTTTTCGATTTCCTAACGCACCAGATTATTTTTCATTTATGACTTGCCAGGCGACTGAGTATCAGATATATTCACGCGGGTAATAACTGAATGGTTTGTTCATGAAGGCTGATTTTTGAAGCCGAACAGAGAAAGGAATGGCAATGCCGCGTCCGATTATTAATAACGATGATTGCACTGGCTGCGGGATCTGTGTTGACACCTGCCAGCATGGCGTACTGGACATCGTAGGCGACTATGCGACTGTCATCAATGATGAGGATTGCACAGCCTGCGGCGACTGCATGGAAGACTGCCCGATGGGCGCGATCACCGAGATCGAAGAGGACTGACAAGACCAACTAAAGGCGCTGGGGGTGCTTTCGTTGCCTGTTGAGCCGGTTTAACCTCTCCTGGCCTGCTTGAGCTGCTTGAGCTGCGCCCAGCTGCGCTGTTTGCCAGCCTCAGTGGCCAGAGAGTCTAAAAAGCCCTCTACACTCAGAAAGCACCGCCCTGCGACCTGGGCTACCCCACCGTAACACCAGGCATCCAGGGCGGGCGCGTCCCAATCCCGATAGGCCTCCTTCAGGGCTACCCAGGATTCTCGATCTAATGCAATAACGGCTATCGGATCGATAGCCTCGACGAGGGCAGCCAGTCTTTCGGATGACCTGTCTGTTGTTTGGCCGGGTTGCGAGCCGTTCTCAGGCAACGGGCTGATACCGGGTCGAGGCAGGTTGAGCCCCGCCCAGGTTGGCGGGTCGTATCCGAGGCGGGTCATGGCTTTTTCGAGAGCCTGCCAGTCTGGACCGCAAAAAGGTACTTGAGCGCCAGCTGCGCCCATTGCCGTCTCGGCCTTTCCCTTGACCGCCAAGACCTCGACCAAGTCGGCCTGACTGAGGTGTTTGGCATACTCCGCAACGACATGGAGACGTTCCTCGGCCAATATGGTGGCTGCCTGCCTCGCTTTGTAAGGTGTCATGACAATGACCTTTCGTGGCTTCGAGGTTACGGACTAGTAGAAAAGTGTTATGCTGGCACTTGCGCTTTGATCGCCCATCCGAACTGTCAAACCCTAACTGTAAGGGAGTGTACTATGTCTGCCGTTGAAGAACTGACATCAGCCAATTTTCAAGCCACCGTGTTGGACTCTGATAAACCTTTCCTCGTTGATTTTTGGGCCGCCTGGTGCGGGCCGTGCCGGATGGTCTCACCGGTTGTCGATGAGATCGCCGGCGAGAAATCCAGCGTTTTGAATGTAGGCAAGCTGAATGTCGATGAGCAGCAGGACGTGGCCGCGCGTTATCAAGTCATGTCTATCCCGACCTTGATCCTTTTCAAAGACGGTAAACCGGCCCACCAGATCGTCGGTGCCGCGCCGAAGGCCGAGCTGCTGCGCCAGCTCGAGCCGTTTATCTAAGCCGGCAAGGCCTGCCTGAACCCGCCCAAACCAAAGCCATCCGAGGTCATCATGTGTACAAATGGTGTCAATGCCAGCCAATTCAAGACAAATCTGGAGCAGATCGACGAGGCGGTTGCGCTGCTCAGGCGCTGGACGCATCGCAGCTTTCACGCGGCCGAGGACTCTGGCTCGTTGCGCACGGCCGCCAAGCTGAAAGACGCCCAGGGCCTGCTCGACGATGTGCGTGGGCTTTTGGACGAGGCCGCCGAATTGATTGAGAAGGAATCCGCTGAGAATTCTGTGCGGGTCGAGCTCGTCTAGGCCGTGTGACGATGGCTGAGCTTGTTCGCTTTAGCGTCGCCATGCCCGAAGACCTGCTAGAGCAGTTCGACAGCCTGGTGGAGAGGCGTGGCCTGGCCAAGAACCGTTCAGAGATCATCCGGGACCTGGTGCGCGATGCCTTGGTCGAAGAGCAGTGGCACGACCCAGACGCCGTGATCGTGGGCACGCTGACCTTGATCTTCAACCATCACGCCAACGACCTGCAAAACAAGCTTGACCACATCCAGCACACGGCGCACCAACTGATCATCTCGTCCATGCATATCCATTTGGATGCCCATAACTGCCTAGAGATCATCGCCATGCGCGGGCGCTCTGAAGAGATCAGGAAGATCTCCGAGAGCCTTCTGGGGGTCAAGGGCGTCAAGCATGGCTCGCTGACTGCCACAACCACGGGTACCGGCCTCTAACAGGCCTCATTAACCAGCTAAAATGCCCCGCGCTTACGACCTGCATATCACCGGGCTCGTCCAGGGAGTCGGTTTTCGGCCGTTCGTCTACCGGCTGGCCACTCGCTACCAGCTGAGCGGCTGGGTCTTGAACTCGACAGACGGCGTACATGCCCATATCGAGGGCGAGGATGCCCTACTTAAGAGGTTTTTAGAGAGCCTCGAGCTCGAAAGCCCGCCGGCTGCCCAGATTGACCGGGTGCGTGTCTACCCGGGCGAATTCAATGGGGAGAAGGGCTTTGCGATCCGCCCATCGGCAGCCCACGAGCCTGGCCGAACGCGGGTCTCGCCGGACCTGGCGACCTGCGCCGACTGCCTGCACGAGCTTTTTGACACCTCCGACCGCCGCTATGCCTACCCCTTTATCAACTGCACGAACTGTGGGCCGCGCTTTACGATTATCGAGGGCTTGCCCTATGACCGGCCGCTCACCAGTATGTCGGACTTTACGATGTGCGAGGCCTGTGCGCGGGAGTACGCAGACCCCGGCGACCGCCGCTTTCATGCCCAGCCGGACGCTTGTTTTGACTGCGGGCCGCACCTCAGCCTGCGCACGGCGGCCGGCCGCCATACCGCCTATAACAGCTGGGAGAGCCAGGCGCTGATTGCCGAGGCGGCCGGGCTTTTGCAGGCGGGCGGGATCTTGGCGCTGAAAGGGCTGGGCGGCTACCACTTGGCCTGTTCGGCCACAGACGAGTCTGCCGTGCAGCGCTTGCGCGAGCGCAAGCAGCGCCCCGACAAGCCTTTGGCCTGCATGTTCAGGGACCTTGGAGAGGCCAGGGAGTATTGCGAGATCAATGACCAAGAAGAGCAGGAGCTGCGCTCGCCGGCAGCCCCGATAGTCTTGCTGCGCTGTCGGGCGGCTGATTGGGCAGAAGCCGGAACGGACGGCATGGC
>WRFC01000002.1 GCA_009779015.1 Coriobacteriia bacterium
CCACATTCATCTGGGCGCCCTTTGTCTACGGCGCGGCCATGATCATCGTCTCTTGCCTGGTTATCACGGTCCGGCGCTCGAGCCTCGCCCGGGCCGACCGGCCAGACCAGGCCGACTTGGTTGCCCCGGCCGACGGCCCGGCCGATCAGGCCCCGGCCGACTCTGCGGCCAGCCGGGTGGCCGAAGCCCCGGCCGACTCTGCGGCCAGCCGGGTGGCCGAGGCCCCGGCCGACCAGACAGCCTAGCCCCCAACCAACCGCTCGGCCGACCGCCCAACCAACCGCTCGGCCGACCGCTCGGCCGAGCCCTCATCCGATGCGGCCTGGGGCAGGGCGCTGGCGGCCAAAGTATGGGATAAAACCGTTGATTAACAGCTCATTGACTGCGAATCCGGCGTTTGCTACCCTGATGCTATTGGCGACCGGATGTTGTAGCGGAGTGGCAAAAAATGGCAGAGCAAAGCTGGGGGAATTTATTACGCATCGGCGTATTTTACGACGGCCAATATTTTCGGGCTGTAAGCAATTACTACCATTACGTACACGACCGTAAGGCCAGGATCTCGTTGTCCGGCCTACACGAGTTCATCAAGGCCCAAGTCTCTAATGAGACCGGGCGCGACGCCCGGCTTTGCCAGATCATCGACGCGCATTATTTCAGCGGGCGTTTTTCGGCCAAGCAGTCCGGCGAGCGCAACGACCTCTACAACGACCGGGTCTTTGACGATATCTTAATGTATCAGAACATCGTGACCCACTACATGCCGTTTAGGACCGATAAGAACGGGCGGGTGCAAGAGAAGGGCATCGATGTCTGGCTTGCCCTCGAGGCCTATGAGCTGGCCATCTACAAGCGCTTTGACATCATCGTCCTGATCGCCTGCGATGGCGATTATGTCCCCTTGGTACGCAAGCTGAACACCGTCGGCTGCCAGGTGATGCTTTTAAGCTGGGACTTCGAGTACACCGACCACTACGGCAAGCAACGCGAGACCCGCACCTCACAATCCTTGCTCGAAGAGGTCTCGTTCCCGATCGCCATGCATGAGCGCATAGACTCGCGCACGAGCAAGAACGACCAGGTCATCGACAACCTCTTTGTCCCGCCCAAAGAGACGAGGGCGGCCGATACGGCAAGGTTCTCAAGCACCGCCTTAGAAGAGCCCGCCCTGTCTGAGGATGCCGAGCAATCCGAGATACTCAAACTCAAAGGCGGGTTCGGCTTCATCAAGAACAGCAGTACGAACAACGTCTTTTTCTACCACGACGTCTTAGAGGGCATCGACTTCAACGACTTAGAGGCCGGCATGCCCGTCCTCTACACAAAAGAAAAGCAAGAGGACGGCTCATACGTCGCGACCAAGGTGCGTGTCCTCGACCAGTGAGCCTGCGGGTGTCAGCTGGCCCGCTTTTCTCCCCATTTGCTTTTAACCCAGATGCTGAGCCGCCCGGCGGGGCCGGCCTGACGCCAGCGAAGTATTGTATGATGTTGGCATCCGATATGGTATTCAATGCGGCATTGTCGCGTCTTTTTGAAGGAGTCCGATGACCAGCAGCGCCAGCAGTCCTGAAGAGGCCCAGGCAAAAGCCCCAAAAGCTCCAAAAGCCCCGAACACCCCAAACACCCCGCAAGCCCCGTACCAGGCCGTTTTGGGGCAGAAGAACATCACCAGCCGGCCACTGGAGTATTATCAGCCGATCTATCAGGGCCTGCAGCCGGCCGCAATCAGCGAGCGCACCGGCCTCGAGTTCGACACTGCCGCTGCGGCCTTTGTCTTTACGCTGGCCGGGCTGGACTATCAGGCCACCTGGCCTAACTTTACGATGGCCAGCCGGGGCAAACACCCCGATGGCAGCGATTATGAGCGCATCTTGATGCTCCGCTACCTCTGCGAAGGCCAGCTCGCCCCGGCCACCGGCAAAGAGCTGCACTACCGCGATATGCAGATGGCCAACTTTTATGAGCAGAACTTCAACGGCCGGGTGATCCGCCGCCTGGTCGGCTCTTTTGCCCAGGACCTCGACGGCCTCAGCGCGGTCCTGGACGGCAACGCCGGCTTCAAGGCCCAGCCCCTGCCGGCGGCAGAGGCCAAATGCGACCTCGCCTACCGCCTTGAGGTGCTCGACGGCCTGCCCGTCAGCCTGCGCCTCTGGCGCGCCGACGAGGAGTTTGCGGCCGCCGCGCAGCTGCTCTTCGACGAGAGCCTGCGGCTGGCCTTCAGCGCCGAGGACCTCTCTGTGGTCGGCGGCATACTGGTCGACCACCTGCTCTACCTGCGCAGGCTGGCACAGGCTGAATAAGGAGAAGAAATGCGCCTCAGTGCATCTATGATTGCCGAGAAGCTGGCCAAACTCTACGAGTTCGAGACCATCGGGCAGCTCAGCGACCAGCCCACCCTCTCGACCCTCTTGCTCGGCGACGACCAGGCCGGGTGGGAGGACTACCGCCTCTACCTGGTCGAGGCCGACCAGCTGGCAGCCGTCCCCGACGCCGACTATATCTCAACGGTCCTGGCCATCGGCACCCCGTCGCCCGAGTTCATGGGGCACTTCAGCACGGTCCTGCTGTTCAGGCCCGGCACCCCGTTCGTCCAATTGCACAACCGCACGCAAGAGATCTTTACCGAGTGCAACAAATGGGACGCCGACATCCACCGGGTCTTGAACATCGGCTCAGACGTCCAGAACATCGTCGACCTCTCTGACCCGATGTTCATGAACCCGCTCGTCTTGATCGACAGCAACTTCAAGCCTATAGCCCATTCGGCCGTCATGGACGGCGACGAGGCCTTTGCCCCGGTCCTCGATGCCATGAAGCTGCCCTTCGTAATGGCCCGCAACTCCCAAGAGCCGGCCATCAAGTTCGGCGAGGCCTGCGACGTCATCCCCTCGATGGTAGACGACCGCAACGCTTACATCATCAGCCTCCCCGAGCATAAGTACCAGGTCATCCTGATCGAGTACAAAAAAAAGCTGACCGTCCCCGACGCCCTTCTGTTATCGCATCTCTCGGGCATGATCTACCTGGCCGTCGGGGTGGTGCCCGAATACGTCCAGCACAGCTTCAGCCTCGCCCAGACGCTGAGCCACTACATCGACGACCAGACCGTCACCCACTACCTCTTAGAAAGCGAGCTGCGCCCGCACGACTGGCTCTCTGGCCAGCACTACCAATGCCTCAAGTTCTCGGTCGAGATCTCTAGCCGCAAGGACCGCTCGCTCCGCTTCATCAGCGAGCGCATCGCCAACGCCGTCGGCCAAGACAGCACCTTCGTGCGCGAGGACAGCATCGTCTCGTTCATCAACATCGACCTCATCCCCGGCGGCCAGCCCTACTTCGACGAGGTCCTCAAAGAGTTCTTGCAAGACAACTTCATCAAAGTCGGCATCTCTAACTGCTTTACCGGGTTCGAGAACTTCCGCCTCTATTACCTGCAGGCCGACATGGCCCTGGCCGCCGGCATCCGGCTCCAGCCCCTGGCCTCAAGCTACAGCTTTCACGACATCATCAAGCAACTGCTGATCGAGTGGTGCACCACGCGCCTGCCCGCGCACTTGGTCTGCTCGCCCGACGTCATCACGCTGATCGAGTACGACCAGCAGCACGACAGCGAGCTCACCAACACGCTCTTCGTCTTGCTCAAGAACAACATCAACTACACGCGCACGGCCAGCGAGCTCTTCATCCACCGCAGCACCCTGACCTACCGCCTCGACCGCATCAAGCAGCTCATCGACATCGACTACGAGAACATCGAGTCGCAATGGTACCTGCTCTTCTCCTTCGAACTAATGGGCATCAGATAAAAGGGGAGAATAGCGCTGTAATACGCAACTGCCCGCCATTATGTGGATAAGTGCGCTGTTTTATAAACCCGGTACCTGCGGGTCGCCCAGCGCCGCCGGGCTGCCCGGCGCCCTCGGCCTTAGGCTTTTTTGATCGTCATGTAGTTCTTGATCAGGTCGACGTAGTCGATCTCTCCGTCGACTTGCAGATCGATGCCAAAGAGGTCGGTCAGCACGACGTGCCCGTCGGCGATGCTGACGTTGGCGATATCCTCTGCCAAAGGGTTCTCCCTCTCGGTGTCGTCGCTGTAATAAACCGTTGAAAGGCACATCTTCGGCCCCATCCTGTTCTCTCAGACGCTTGCTTAAGACAGCCTCAAGGCCTCGCGCAAGGCCTCGTTGCCCTGCCTGTAGTGCTCGGCGCTGGCCATGATCTGGCGACCGACCTCAGACGAGCCCTGCTTGCCGATCTGGACAGCCAACTCGTAGAGCTCGTTCGTGTGTTGGACATTATGCTCCAACATGTATTGAAGCCGTTTTTGGAACCGCAGGCCGATCGTCCCGCCGTCCAGCTCACCGGTCAGGTCGTCGTCTTCGTGCACATGGTCGTGTTCTCCGGAGTGCTGGTGCTCGTGCTCGTGGCTATGTGTGTGCGAGTGTGCGTGGGTGTGCCCATGCCCATCGTCATGAGAGTGTTCTCCCTGGTAGTCACCGTAATGCTCGTGCGCATGCTGGTGTGCTGCATCGTTTTGGTCGTCGTGTCCGTCATGCATTTCTGTTTCCTCACTGATTGTTTGGTATCAACAAGTGGTCGTCTTATGCGATTCTACCATGCCCCACGAAAAGCCGTTCAAATTCATCTCCGAAATCACTTACTGCATTTTGTAGGAAAATACTCTAAGATTTAGAGTAAACATCAGAATAGAATCTCAGCTAACTGAGCGCTAACATTTCTAAAGTTAAGGATAACTAGCCAGTCCGCAAGAAAAGACCTCCCAAAAAGGTGTTTCTTATGTGTTTCTGAGAGGCTCTAGGATGGCGTTATAGGTACGTTATCAGGTATGAGAAGAGAGGAGTGTTCTTATGGGTAGGGGTAGGATTGTAGATGCACTAAAGGATGGCCGGATACTTGTCTCAGATGGTGCCTGGGGTACCTTTTTACAAAAGCTTGGCATGCAGCCGGGCGAGAGCCCAGAGCTTTGGGCAGTCGAGCACCATGACGACGTCGTCGGCATCGCCAAAAGCTATATCGATGCCGGGTCAGACATGGTCGAGGCCGACAGCTTTGGCGGCACGGTCTTCAAGCAAGAGCACTATGGGCTGGCCGACCGCATCTCTGAGATCAACCAAGCGGCAGCCAAGGCCTCCCGCTCGGCCGCAGGCGAGGACCACTGGGTCATCGCCTCGATCGGCCCGACCGGCAAGCTCCTGATCACCGAAGAGGACCAAAAAGGCGCCGATGCCATTTATGAGGCCTTTAAAGAGCAGGCCATCGCCCTCGAGCAGGGTGGCGCCGACGCGGCCTGCATCGAGACGATGTTCGCCATCGAAGAGGCCGTCTTGGCCATCAAGGCCGTCAAAGAGAACACCAATATGGAAGCGATCTGCACATTCACCTTCGACCGCACGCCCAAGGGCGAGTACCGCACCATGATGGGCGTCTCGCCGGCGCGCTCGGCCACGGCGGCCATCGCGGCCGGTGCCGACATCATCGGCACCAACTGCGGCAACGGCGTCGACCGGATGGTCGAGATCGTCCGTGAGATCCACGAGGCCGAGCCCAATGCCTTTATCCTCCTGCACGCCAATGCCGGCCTGCCGATCATTGACGAAGAGACAGGCAAAGACGTCTTCCCCGACACCCCCGAGGACATGGCCAGGCTGGTGCCCGACCTGGTGGCGGCCGGCGCCAACATCATCGGCGGCTGCTGCGGCTCTACCCCCGACCACATCCGTGCGATCAAAGAAGCCGTCCAGGCGCTCTAAGGCAGCGTTTTGGCGGCTTGTCTGATTTTTCAACCGACTTACGATTAGGAGGCAGACATATGCAATCCCGTTTTCTCTCAACCGCTATCGGGTCGATGCCCTTTGCTGACCCGGCCAAGGCCGTCCAGGTCTCTCTAGAGCGCCTTGACATCCCGATCTGGCCGCAGTGCTCTTCACAGGGCCTGTTAGAGCAGATGGAGATCCAATACAGCGAAGGCCTGCCCTGCGCTGTCATCGACGCCCAAAAAGGGCGCATGTTCTTTCAGACTGACGAGGACTACTCCGAGGCCTTTGCCACGTTCTACGAGGCCTACCTGACCGCCATGGACCCCGATGACGGCGATGGCGACTGCTCTTCGATGGCCATCAGCGAAAAGTACTCCAAGGGCATCTACGAGCTCGAGCGCCAGCTCCAGGCCAAGGGCACAAAGCTCCCCTACGTCAAGGTCCAGACCACCGGGCCCTGCTCCATCTCGTTGACCCTGACCGACGAGAACAAGCGTGCCATCTATTACCAAGAAGACTTCCGCGATGTCATCACCAAGGCCATGGCCATGAAAAGCCGCTGGCAGATCCAGAAGTTCCAGCCCTATTGCGACAAGGTCGTCTGCTTCATCGACGAGCCCATCCTCTCGGCCTTCGGCTCCTCGACCTACGTTTCGGTGCAACGCGACGATGTCGTCAACATGCTGGTCGAGTGCATCGACGCCGTCCACCAAGACGATGCCATCGCCGGCATCCACTGCTGCGGCAATACCGAGTGGTCGATCCTCGTCGACGCCGGGGTCGACATCGTGAACTTCGATGCCTTTGACTTCGGCGAGACCGTGGCCATGTACCCAGAGCATATGAAACGCCACCTCGAGCGGGGCGGCATGCTGGCCTGGGGCGTCGTGCCGACCAACCCGATCATCCGCGAGCAGACCGTCGATAGCCTCGAAGACCAGCTCGAGTACGTCATGGACCACCTGGCCAAGACCTGCGGCATCGACAAGGACCTGATCGTCAACCAGGCCATCCTCTCGCCGGCCTGCGGCACGGGCTCGATCCCTGAAGACGATGCCGAGAAGGTCTTCAAACTGCTTCAAGAACTGACCATGCGCATGAAGTCGAAGTACGGCTTCTGAGGAGAGTGGTATGAAAATCGCTATCACAGGCAAGGGGGGGGTCGGAAAATCGACCCTATCGGCTGCGCTCGCGTTGTTGTTGGCCAAAAACGGCAGCGAGGTGATAGCTTTCGACTCCGACCCGGATGCCAATCTCGCCCAGGCGCTCGGGCTCTCGCATGAAGAGCAGGAGAAGATAGTCCCAATATCACAGCAGATCGATCTGATCGAAGAACGCACCGGCGCCAAGGTCGGCCAGACCGGGCAGATCTACAAGCTCAATCCAGACGTCCGTGACGTGGTCGAGAAGTACGCCTACAAGCTGGGCAACATCTCGCTTTTGGTGCTCGGCGCCATCAAGGCCGGGGGCGGCGGCTGCGCCTGCCCCGAAAACACCTTTGCCCGCGTTTTGACGACTGACCTGGTCCTCTTTAAGAACCAGACCCTGATCATGGACATGGAGGCCGGCATCGAGCACCTCGGGCGCGCCACCGTAAAAGGCGTGGATGTCGTGATCTGCGTCGTTGAGCCGGGCCTACGTTCGATCGACTGCGCCCTCACGATCGACCGCATGGCGCGCGAGATCGGCCTCAGCCACATCGATTTCGTGGCCAACAAGGTCGCCAACGCCGAAGAGGAGGCCTATATCCGCGAGCAGCTGCCGCGCGAGCCCCTGGGCGTCGTGCCGCTGTCTACGGCCGTGCGCGAGGCCGACCGCGACGGGCTTTCGGTGCTCGATACCGCCGACCCGGCGCTGATCGCAGTCTATGAAGGCATCTTAAAGAAGCTGGAGGTTGAGAAATGAGCCATCTCATTGCAATCTCAGGCAAGGGCGGCGTCGGTAAGACGACCATCTCGGCCATGCTCATCAAGCAATTGCTGGCCGCTGGAAAAAAGCCCGTGCTGGCCATCGATGCCGACCCCAACAGCTGTTTGGACATGGCCCTGGGGGTCACGGTCACGACATCCGTCGGGACGGCGCGCGAAGAGGTGCGCGACAAGACCCAGGCCGGCGACGCCGGCATCTCTAAGACCGAGATGCTGCATATGAAGATCGCCGAGAGCCTGGTCGAGTCCAACGGCTTTGACATGATCTCGATGGGCCGGCCAGAGGGCGCGGGCTGTTACTGCTACGCCAACAGCGTGCTCAAGACGGTCATCCAAGAGCTGTCCAACCAGTACCCCTACGTCGTGCTGGACAACGAGGCCGGGCTCGAGAACCTCTCGCGCCGCATCGTGGCCGACGTCGATGTCCTGGTCTTGGTCTCCGACGCCTCAAACGCCGGGATCCGGACGCTCGAGCGGCTCCACGCGCTGGCCGTCGAGATGAAGCTGAAGTATCAAAAGCTGATATTGGTAATCAACCGCATGCGCGACACACAAACGCCGGCCGCTGCCGAAGAGGCGGTTTTAGCCACGGGTGCCGACGAGCTGTATTGCCTCCCCTATGATTCGGAGGTTGCAGAGTTTGCCGAGGGCTCACGGTCTTTCTTAGAGATCTCTGATCAAAACGTTGTCCTCGGCATGATCGGAGACCTGGTCAAAGGGCTGTAAAGCCGATAGCCTGGTCTGTTTGCCGGGCGAGTTTGCCCACCGCCTGAAGGGCACGGGCTTCTCTATAGCAAGTGGAGGTGTACGAAAGTCAGTTGAGCTAGTGAGTTGTTCGTTCAGAAGTATTGGTTCGGGTAAAGCTGAGAAGTTTTATTAAGGAGAGAGACTATGGCATCAGATAAAACAGAGCCAAAAGGCCAGAGTAACGAGGTGGTCGACCACACGTCTAAGGCCGTTGACAATGCATCAAAAGAAATGATCAAGAAGGCGCGGATCGATTGCGTGGACATCTGCTATGACCGCGCCGACGCGCAACGTAACCAATGTGCCTTTGGCAAGTCCGGCGTCTGCTGCCGCATTTGCCACATGGGCCCCTGCCGCATCACGCCCAAGGCACCCAAGGGCATCTGCGGCGCCGATGCCGCCACCATCGTGGCGCGCAACTTCTTGCGCGAGGTCGTCGGCGGCACCGCGTCGCACTCCGACCATGGGCGCCACCTGGCGTTGAAGCTGCGAAACGTCGCCCTCGGCGAGGGCAACGGCTATACCATCCGGGACGAGAAGGCCCTCTACCGGGTGGCCAAGCTCTATGAGATCGAGACCGAGGGACGCGAGGTCAATGACATCGCGCTCGACCTCGCCAACCTCTTCATCGACGAGTTCACGGTGCAAGAATACCCCCTGGCCACGTTGAAGCTCGCCCCCTTGAAGCAGCAGAGCATCTGGAAGAACACCGGCACGGCGCCGTTCGGCATCGACCGGATGTGTGTCGAGGCCATGCACCGCACGCACATGGGCGTCGACCACGACTACAAGAACATCCTCATGCATGCCTTCCGCACCTCTCTGGCCGATGGCTGGGGCGGCGCCCGCATCGCCTCGATGACCTCGGACATCCTCTTTGGCACACCTAACCCCATCAAGTCCGAGGCCAACATGGGCGTCTTGGGCGCAAACACCGTGAACATCCTCGTGCACGGGCACGAGCCGACACTCTCTGAGATGCTGGCCGCGACCGTCAACGACCCCGAGATCCTCGAATACGCAAAAAGCGTCGGTGCCGAGGGCGTGACGATCGCCGGCATCTGCTGCACAGCCAACGAGGTCCTGATGCGTCACGGCGTGGTCGTGGCCGGCAACATGCTCCAACAAGAGCTGGCCATCGTCACCGGTGCCGTCGAGATGATGGTCATCGATGTCCAGTGCTGCATGCCCTCGCTCCCCGAGGTGGCTGCCCGCTACCACACCGAGATCGTCTCGACCTCCGAGATCGCCAAAATGCATGGCGCCACGCACCTCGGGTTTGACGAGGAGCATCCCGTGGAGTCGGCCAAGAACATCATCAAGCGCGCCTGCGACAACTACAAGAACCGCGACCCCGAGAAGGTCCAGATCCCCAATGACAAAAGCAACCTGATCGCCGGCTTCTCGGTCGAGGCCATCAAATACATGCTCGGCGGCAAGTTCCGCGCCTCCTTCCGTCCGCTCAATGACGCCATCATCGCCAATCGGATCTTCGGTGTGGTCGGTATCGTCGGCTGCAACAACCCCAAGCAGACGGCTGACGAGTATGCCACGATCCTCACCAAAGAGCTGATCAAGCGCAACATCCTCGTGCTCCAGACCGGTTGTGCGGCCATCGCCGCCGGCAAGGCCGGTATGCTGCAGCCAGAATTCGGCCTCGAGGACGCCGGCCCCGGCCTGCGCGAGATCTGCGAGGCTGTCGGCATCCCGCCGGTCTTGCACCTGGGCAGCTGCGTGGACAATTCCCGGATCCTTGAAGCGGCCTCAGAGATCGTCTTTGAAGGCGGCCTGGGCGACGATATCGGCGGCCTGCCGGCTGTCGGCGTGGCCCCGGAGTGGATGAGTGAGAAGGCCATCGCCATCGGCTGCTACTTTGTGGCCTCTGGCGTCGACGTCGTCTTGGGCAACGAGTTCTATGTCTCGGGCTCTGAGAACGTCACTAAGTTCCTTTTTGAAGACGCCAAAGAGATCTTTGGCGGGTCGTTCCATCTGATCGAGGACCCGTACGAGGCCACCGACCGGATCTGCGAGATCATCAACGAGGCGCGCGAGGCGCTGGGTATCAACAAGAAGGCAGAACGCAAGCTATTTGACATGCAAGACAGGAGGGAACTGGATGTCTAAGATAATTGCTACTGCAGCAATTGACGGTGCGGTGGAGTGGGTCGTAAAAGCCGAGACGATTCTCGAGCAGGCAATACAGGAGTTCGGCGAGGATGCCGCAGTCGGCTTCCCGTCCACAGCCTATTACCTCCCTGTGATCTACGGTTTCACAGGGATCGCGGTCGAGACCTTGGCTGACTGCCGCACGGTGCTCAAAGAGGCGCGCGACCTTTTGCCTGCCCGTCCGGCCGAGAACACCTGGTTGCCCTATCTGGGCAATACCTTAGACGCTGGCGCTGCCGCGTTGTTCGCCTGCGAGATCATCGAGGCCTGTAAGTACCTGGTCGGGCCAAACCCCGTGAACGGTATCTGGCTGGGTGCCGCCAACGATGTCATCATGCGTGAGCGCGGCATCGAGTTCGTCGATGGCACGGCTCCCGGCTTTGCGGCCATCTGCGGCTCTATCGATGACAACAAGATGGCGGTCCAGATCGCCAAAGAGCTCCAGCAAAAGAACCTCTATGTCTTCATGGGCGGCTGCACGAACGGCAAGCAGTTTGCCGAGCAGCTGGCCGAAGAGGGCGTCCAGCTGGGTTGGGAGACCCGCCTGGTGCCGTTCGGCAGCGATGTCTCGGCGCTCATCTACGCGCTCGGCTTTGCCAGCCGCGCCGCCATGTCGTTCGGCGGCGTCCAGCCCGGCGACTATCATGCCCACCTGAAATACAACAAGGACCGCATCTTTGCCTTCGTTCTGGCCATGGGCGAGGTCACACCAGAAAAGTACGCCGCCGCCGCCGGGGCCATCAACTACGGCTTCCCGACCATCGCCGATACCGATATCCCCGAGATCCTCCCGACCGGCGTCTGCACCTACGAGCATGTCGTGGCCAACGTGCCGCTTGAAGACATGGTCGAACGGGCGCTCGAGATCCGCGGCTGCAAGATCAAGATCGTCGACGTGCCGGTGCCGGTGGCCTATGGCCCGGCCTTCGAAGGCGAGCGCATCCGCAAAGAAGATACGCATGTCGAGTTCGGAGGCAACAAGACCTCGGCCTTCGAGTATGTCACGATGGTCGAGACCGACGAGATCACCGATGGCGATATCGAGATCATCGGCCCCGACATCGACGAGATCGAGCCTGGTACCGCCTTGCCTCTGGCCATCTGGGTCGAGGCCGCCGGCCGCAAGCTGCAGATCGACTTCGAGCCGATCCTCGAGCGCCAGATCCACCATATGGTCAACGGTGCCGAGGGCATCTGGCACATGGGCCAGCGCGACATCGTCTGGACCCGTGTCTCTAAAGACGGGTTTGCCAAAGGCCTGCGCCTGCGCCATTACGGCGAGATCCTGCACGCCAAGCTGCTGGCCGATTATCCAGCCATTGTCGATAAGGTCAAGGTCACCCTGGTCACCGACCACGACGAGGTCGAGAAGCGCCTGGCCATCGCCCGCAAGGTCTACGATGAGCGCAACCGCCGCCTCGAGGCCATGACCGACGAGTCTGTCGAGATCTTCTATTCCTGCCTGCTCTGCCAGAGCTTTGCGCCCAACCATGTCTGTGTCATCACCCCCGAGCGCCTCGGCCTCTGTGGTGCCTACAACTGGCTAGATGGCAAGGCCGCCCACGAGATCGACCCGACCGGCCCCAACCAGCCGGTCAGCAAAGGCACCTGCCTGGACCCGGTCAAGGGTGTCTGGGAGGGCGTCAACGATTACGCCTTTACCAATAGCCACAAGGTCGTCGACCGCTTTGCGGCCTATTCGATCATGGACAGCCCGATGACCAGTTGCGGGTGTTTTGAGGCGATCGTCGCCTACGTGCCGGAGTGCAACGGCGTGATGGTCGTAAACCGCGAGTTCTTGGGTGAGACGCCGATCGGTATGTCGTTCTCGACCTTGGCCGGCAGCGTCGGCGGCGGTGTCCAGACACCAGGCTTTATCGGTGTCGGAAAGGTCTTCTTGACCTCCAAGAAGTTCTTATCGGCCGAGGGCGGCTACAGGCGTTTGCTCTGGATGCCCCGCGAGCTGAAAGAGCTTGTCGGCGAGGATATGAAAAAGCGCCTCGAAGAGCAAGGCTGTCCCGAGCTGTTTGACATGATTGCCGATGAGACGGTCGCCACCTCGGCCGCCGAGTTGAGGGAATTTGCCGAAAAAGTCGGCCATCCGGCTCTAACGATGGACGATATGACCGATTATATGCAAAAAGAAGAAGATTCTGCGCCTGCCCAGAGCGCGGCCAAGACCGAGAAGGCGGCGGCGGCCGATAATGCGGCCGCGCCCGAACCGGCTGAGGCCAGCGGGGCAGCACTGAGCAGCGCCGATATCGAGACGCTGAAAGAGCAGCTGGCGACCGAGGTGCGTGCCTCGGTGACCGCCGAGGTCGTCTCTTCGATCATCGATGTCCTCTCACAGAGGTTCCTCGGCAAAGCGGCCGACCTCGGTGACTTCGGCGCGGCTGCGGCACCAGCGGCTGCGGCCGGTAGCTCTGCACCAGCCGGTGCAGCTGTGCCCAAAGCCGCCGACGTGATCGCCCAGATCAAGTCGTTTCCGGTCGAGACAGAGACCTTGGAGGAGTCGATCCTCGAGGTCAAGCTCGGGGCGACCAAGGAAGAGGGCGGCACGCGTGGCCTGACCTATACAGTCGGCGGGTCAAACTGCATGCCCTTCCATCTCTATGAGGGCAAGATGCCGCATCGGCCGCTGATCGCGATGGAGGTCTTTGACACGGTCTCAGAGAAATACCCCGATGTCTTGCGCGAGATCTATGGCGACCTGCTGAACGATCCGGCAGCCATGGCGCAAGCCTGTGTGAGCAATTATGGTGCCGATATGATCTCTGTCCGCCTCGACGGCACCCATCCAGAAAAGGGTGGCCGCACACCGCAACAGGCCGTTGACCTGGTCGGTGAAGTCCTGAAGGCCGTCGATGTGCCATTGATCGTGACCGGGCATAGCCACTATGACTCAAACAACGAGGTCTTCAAGGCCATCGCCCAGACCTACGAAGGCGAGAACCTCTTGCTCAACTGGGTCGAGCAAGACAATTACCGGACGATCGCCGGTGCGGCCATGGCCTATGGCCATACCCTGGTCTCGCAGGCGCCGATCGATGTGAACATCAGCAAGCAGATGAACATCCTCTTGACCAACATGGGCCTTCCCCAGAACCGCATCATCATGGACCCCTTGACCAGCTCGATCGGTTATGGCGTGGAATACACCTATTCGGTTATGGAGCGCATCCGCCTGACCGGCCTCGGCGGCGACAAGATGCTCTGCTCGCCAATGCTCGTGACCCCGGGCTTCGAGTCGGCCAAGGCCAAAGAGTTCAAGGCCCCCGAGGCTGACTACCCGCTTTGGGGCGATGTCAAAAAACGCTCGGCGATCTGGGAGCTGACCACAGCTATCAGCCTCCTGCATGCGGGCGCCGACATCCTTGTGATGTATCATCCTGAGGCGGCCAAGGCCACCAAAGAGACGATTTTTGACCTACTCGACGGACAAGCGAAATAAGGAGGAAGTGGCATGGCACTGAGTGGATTGCAAATCAACAAACTGCTACCTAAGACAAATTGCAAAGAATGCGGCTCTGACACTTGCCTCGCTTTTGCGATGAAGCTCGCGGCAAAGAAAGCCAGCTTATCAGAGTGCCCGTATGCCTCGGATGAGGCCAAAGAGATCCTCGGCGCGGACAGCGAGCCCCCGGTCAAGACGATTCAGGTCGGTGAGGCCAAGATCGGCGGCGAGACCGTTCTCTACCGTCATGAGAAGACGTTTATCAACCAGACGCTTCTGGCTGTGAACATCGATGACACAGATCCCGATGCCGAGAAGGTGATCGAGACCGTAAAGGACTATATCCTCGTCCGCGTCGGCGAAGAGCTGACCGTCGACGCACTCTGCATCACCCAAAAGTCCAGCGATGACGCGGCTTTTGCCGAGCTCGTGGGCAAAGCTGCGGCCGCCCGCCCGGTCATCATCCGGGCCGCGACAGAGGGCGCCGCTGAGGCCGCTGCCGCCAAGGCCAAAGACACGCACAGTGTTCTGGCCGGGGTCACAGAGGCCAATGCTGCCCAGATGCTCGGGTTGGCCGAGGCCAATGGCCTGGCGCTGGCAATCTCTGGCAAAGACATCGACGAAGTCGTGACCCTTGGCCAAAAGCTGAGCAGCGACGGCTTTACGGCGATTCTCATGGACCTGAACGCCCAGTCGCCCGCGCAGCAGTTCCAGCTCAATACGATCGTCCGCCGGGGGGCGATCAAGTACGGCAACAAGGCCTTGGGCTATCCGACCATCGCCTTTATCAACACCGGTGACGAGCTCAAAGACACGGTCAGTGCTGTCCAAGAGATCAACAAGTACGGCGGCGTTGTCGTGCTGCCGACCTTTGACCCGGCCCAGATGACATCGCTGATGACGCTGCGCCAGAACATCTTCACCGATCCGCAGAAACCGATCCAGGTCGAGCCAAAGGTCTACCCGATCGGCGAGCCGGACGAGAACTCGGCGGTCTTCGTGACCACGAACTTCTCGCTCACCTACTTTATCGTCTCGGGCGAGATCGAGAACGCCGGCATCAGCGCCTGGCTCGTCTTGCCGGAGTGCGAGGGCATGTCGGTCCTGACCGCCTGGGCGGCCGGAAAGTTCTCGGGCGCGCAGATCGCCAAGGCCGTCCAAGAGTACGAGCTGGAAAGCCAAGTCAAGACACGTTCACTTACGATCCCGGGCTATGTCGCACAGATCAGCGGCGAGCTCGAAGAAGGCCTGCCTGGATGGAAGATATTGATCGGCCCGCAAGAGGCCAGTGACATTGAAAGCTACATCAAAGCGATGCTTTCAAAATAAGGCTACCAGGTTGTCGGGGGTAATTTGCACTGAGCGGTAAAATGTACGCGCTTTCCGGACAGGGGAGCGCGTACAACACTTTATAGAAAAGCCATAGTGTATAGTTTAAAAGTTGGCCATGATCAGAAAGGCAGGACCTATGCCACCAATCACGTTTTTGCCAAGTGGGGTTGTTATTGAAAGCCAGAAGGGTGAGACCATCCTCGATGCCGCGCGCCGCGCCGGCCTCTCGGTCGAAGTCCCCTGCGGCGGACGCGGTATTTGTAAGAAATGCGTCGTCCAGGTGCTCTCCGGCGATATCATTCGCGAGGACAACCCTTTACTTAGCAAGAGCATGCTGGACGACGGCTATGCGATGGCCTGCAAGACATTGATCTCTGATGGTTCGGCTGTCCGGGTCCGCCTGCTTTCCGATGTCGAGAGCGAGCATGGCGCATTCTCTGAGCAGTCCGAAGACATGTTACTGGTCGACCCCGAGCTGTTGCCCAAGGCCGGTGAGATGGCACCGATGACGCAGATGACAGCGGTTCGGCCAGCACTTCCGGTCTCTGGCGACGGGCTTTCGGACTATGACCGGTTTGCCAGCGCCTTGGCCGACGCCCTCCAAGCGGTGAGCACAGATGGTGCGGCCTTGGCCATCCATCTTCCATTGCGCCTGCTGCGCGCCCTGCCGCTGATCATCCGCCAGTCCGAGACGCTCAGGGTCGCCTATTTCGTGGATGACGGGCAGGCCAGCGTCGTCGATATCCAGCCTCTGGGCAGCACGCTCAGCAACTCTGCTGCAGAGCTCCGTGTCGGCGTTGCGCTGGACATCGGCACGACCACCGTGGCCATGCAGCTGGTCGAGCTCTCAACCGGTGCTATCCTGGCCTCTAAGACCGACTACAACGGGCAGATCGCCTGCGGCCTCGACGTCATCAGCCGCATCAACTACGCGCAGAAACCAGACCGTTTAGAAGAGCTGCGGGTCAAGATCTTAAAGACCATCAACGGCCTCTTGGACGACCTCTCTGAAGAGGTCAGCATCGACCCGGCAGGCATCTACGATATGACGGTAGCCGCCAACACAACGATGGTGCATCTTTTACTTGGCATTCCGCCCGAGAATATCCGCTTGGACCCCTATGTGCCGAGCGTCAACTATGTGCCCATCTACCGGGCCGGCGAGCTCGGTATCGAGATCTGCCCGGATGCGCCGGTCTTGATTGCCCCGTCGGTCGGCAGCTATGTCGGCGGCGACATCTCGACCGGGCTGCTTTGTACGCAGCTGGCCTACGACTCCGAGGATATCTTCCTGTTCCTCGACATCGGCACAAACGGCGAGCTGATCTTAGGCAACAACGAGTTTTTATTAGGGTGCGCCTGTTCGGCCGGGCCGGCTTTTGAAGGCGGCGGCATCACTCAGGGCATGCGTGCCTCGATGGGGGCGATCGAGCGTGTCGCTATCGACGCAGTGACCGGGTTGGCCACCTACTCGGTCATCGGCGGGCATGCTCCCAAAGGCATCTGCGGCTCGGGCATGATCTCTCTGGTGGCCAGCCTGATGCGCAGCGGCTGGATCGACTCGGCCGGGCAGCTCGACCGCGAGCGCGAGTGTGCGGCGATCGAGGTTGCTGGCCGCCAAGCGTCTTACATCATCGAGCCCAACGAGGGCATGCGTGTCGCTGTATCGGAAAACGACATCCAGAACATCGTGCGCGCCAAGGCCGCGATCTTCTCGGCCTGTCTTTTGCTTTTGCAAAACGTCGGTCTGAGCTTTGACGACCTTTCGGGAATGGTCATCGCCGGTGGCTTTGGCCGCTATCTCGATATCGATGATGCCACGATGATCGGGCTGATCCCCAAAGCGATGCATGATAAGGTGCGTTTTCAGGGCAACACCTCAGTCAGCGGGGCCAACCTGGCCCTGGTCTCTGAGCATCATCGAAAGCTGCTTGACCAGACGGCCAAGCGGATCACCTACATCGACCTGTCAACAGATTTAGGCTATATGGATCAATACAGTGCGGCGCTCTTCTTGCCTCACACCGAAGAGTCTTTGTTCAAATAACAAAGGGGGGGGAAATGGCAATTTCAGGTTGTCCCGGTGCGGGAAATATTACAGGTACGCCAACGTTAAAGGTCAAGACTTGCCCGATCTGCGGCGCCGAGGTGCAACTCTTCTCGACCGACTTTGACCTGGCTTGCCCGAAATGCGGGTTTGTAGTCTATAACGACGTCATCTCTTGCGTGCGTTGGTGTAAGATGGCACGCGAGTGTGTTGGCGATGAGATGTATGAGCAGCTGATGGCCTTGGACGAGCAGAACAAGCCCGGCCAAGATGTTGTGCAGGATTGAGGACTAGGCTTTATCGATTAGCCGAAAGACACAATGCCGACTGGATACGAGCAGATCTACGCAGATTTACTGCCCCGGCTTTTGACGTGCGACATCACCGCCCAAGCCGAGCGGCTTGGGCTTCAGCCGACAGGCGCTGACTGCGCGACCGCCGAGTTCTTGGGGCGGGCCTACCTGATCACGCCGCAAGGGGTCGAGGTGGCAGACGGCGGTGGGGCGGCCCCGATCAACAACCGCAGCCTCTTGATCTACTACATCACAGCCGAGGGGGGTATCGAGCCGAGGCAGTCCTACGTGCCCATCAATCGGTTGACGGGCATAATCGAGGGACGCAACAACGATGACAACTGGTTCATCGGCGAGGCCCTGATGCGTGACCTGGACAGCCGCTATGACCTTTTTGTGGCAGCCGCCGAAGACCTCGGAGGCAGACCTGCCGGGCGCCTGCTGGGCGGTCAGTGCTGGGACTTTCTGGTCTTGCCCAAGATGCCGATGCGGTTGGTCTTCATTGAGGCCGATGAAGAGTTCGCGGCCGAGCTGATCGTTCAGTTCGATGAGACGGCGCCTTATTATATGGACTTTGAATGCCTGGCCTTTCTTTCGGGCAGCCTGCTGCGCGAGCTGGGGGCAAGGGCAAAAAAGCGTAAAGAAAGCGGGCTTGTCTAAATTGCCTAGATTGACTGGATCGACCAAGGCCAGCGCGCTCGAGATAGTGATGATTTGGAAGGACCATGACCATGGCCACGGGATATGAGAAGATCTACAATGGCATGCTGCCTAAGCTTGCCGAATGCAACATTGTCGAGCAGGCCAAACGCTTGGGATTTACACCGGTCGGCGAGGACAGTGCAGAAGCCGTGTTTTTAGGACGCACCTATCTGATCACGCCCGCAGGGGCCGATGTGATTGACGGCGGCCCGCCGGCGCTGATCAATAACCGCACGCTCTTGATCCATTACATCCTGGCTGAAGGCGGTATTGAGCCAAAGAACTGCTTTATCCCGATCGAGCGGATGATCGGTACAATAGATGGCCAAGGCGACGAAGAAGAATCCTACATGGCCAGCGTTCTGCTCAAAGAGACTGAAGGCCGTTATGACCTCTTTGCCGCTGCCGCTGCCGAGATGGGCGGTACCTATGTCGGGCGCATGCTGGGCGGAGAGTGCTGGGACTTCATGGTCCTGCCCAAGATGCCGATGCGCCTGATTTACTTTGAGTCCGACGAGGAGTTCCCTGCTGAACTGCAGATCCAATTTGATGAGACAGCCCCCTATTATATGAACTTCGAGTGTTCGACCTTTCTTTCTGGTGGTGCCCTAAGAGAGTTGTGTGCGATCGTCCAAAGGCAGACCGGAAAGGAGGAAAACGCCTATGATCTCCCGAATTAGGGTACTAACATGAAAGTTGTGGCTAGGCTTTCGAGCTAAGATAAACCAGAATATATTTAGCTATACTGGCAATAATGCTGAAGATACTACTAAATCAGCTGCAGAGCCTAGCGAACTGCGAAAAAAATTTTGTAATGACTAAAAACTATTAGTTGATATTGCGGCGCGCAGCCGCAGAAGGCGGTGGGATTTAAACCCATGGGAAGTTTGACGACGTTGAACTTGGCATTTTTGATAATTTTTCCGGTGATCGCAGCGGGGATCCTTTTGGTCATAAGAAATGAGCGCGTGCGTGGCGGCTTTGTGGTCGTCATGGGCGCCTTGATCATTTTGGCTTCGATTACCTTTGGGGTGCGTTACATCGGCGGGCCGGGCGCTTACCTGAGCGTCGACGCTGACTGGTTGAGTTATTTGGCCCTGGCCATCGACATGATTTGCTGCCTTTACGTACTTCTTAAGGGCATCCAGCACAAACGGGTCTGGGCTGTCGTACTGGCACTTCTCCAGGCCGTATTGGTAATTTGTTTTGAGGTCTTTTTGGCACACCACGTGCAGATCACGCACGAGATCTATGTCGACGCCTTTTCGGCCATCATGGTCTTGGTGATCGGAGTGATCGGCGGCGGCATCTGCATCTACGCCAACGGCTATATGGTGGACTTCCAAAAACACGAGGATGAGCACAACAAGCCGGACAGGCGCCCGGTCTTCTTCTCGCTGATGTTCGTCTTTCTCTCGGCGATGTTCGTGATCGTCTTGTCCAATGACATGGCCTGGCTCTTGACCGGTTGGGAGGTCACGACGGTCTGCTCGTTTGCCTTGATCGGCTATACGCGCACCGACGAGGCCATCCGCAACTCGTTTCGCCAGATCTACATGAATCTGGCCGGCGGCATCGCCTTCTCGGTGGCCTTGATCATTCTGGCCGCTGGCGTCAATGGCGCCACCCCGATGCTCGAGTTGGACAAGCTGATTGCCAGCGGCGGCTCGGTGGCCGTCATGCTGCCGGTCATGCTTTTGTGCTTTGCGGCCTTTACCAAGGCCGCGCAGATGCCCTTTCACACCTGGCTCTTGGGCGCGATGGTGGCACCGACACCGACCTCGGCCCTGCTCCATTCCTCGACGATGGTCAAGGCCGGCGTCTTTTTGCTGATCAAGCTGGCACCCTGCCTGGGCTGGGGCTTCAATGGCGTGACCGTGGCGCTGGTCGGCGGCCTGACCTTCTTGGCCTGCTCGCTCTTGGCCATCTCGCAATCCAACGCCAAGCGCGTCTTGGCCTACTCGACAGTCGCCAACCTCGGGCTGATCGTGGCCTGCGCCGGCGTCGGTACGGCCGAGGCCGTCTGGGCCGCTATCTTTCTCTTGGTCTTTCACGCTGCGGCCAAGTCGCTGCTCTTCCTCTGCGTGGGCACGGCCGAGCACCACATCGGCAGCCGCGACATCGAAGACATGGACGACCTCTTTGACCGTCTGCCCCGCATCTCGCGGCTGATGGCACTGGGCATCCTCTGTATGTTCATGGCGCCCTTTGGCATGCTCATCTCTAAATGGGCGACGCTTGTCTCGCTGGCCGATACCGGGCACTTGGTGCTGATCGTGATCTTGGCCTTTGGCTCGGCTGCCACCTTCATGTTCTGGGCCAAATGGCTGGGCAAGGTGCTGGCCGTCTCGCAGAGCGCCCATCCGGTCGAAAAGGGCGTGCACCGCACCGAGTGGTTTGCGCTCGGGCTGATGGCGGTCCTCGCCCTCGGGCTCTCTATCACCTTTCCTCTGGTCTCGCAGGTCTCGGTCGTCCCTTACCTCGAATCGACCTTTGGTTGGCATCTGGGCAGCACGATCAGCTTTGACAACCTGGCCATCATGGCCGTGATCGCCCTCTTCTTGTTCGCTATCTTCATCTTCCAGTTCATCCGACCCCGCAAAAAGCCCGACATCGGCATCTACATGGCCGGCATCGGCACCGACACCGAGCACCGCGAGTACCGTAACTCGCTCTCTGGGGTCTCGCAGGCGGGTCAGCGCAACTGGTATTTGAGCAAGGCCTTTGGCGAGAAGACCGTGACCCCCCCTGCCTATATCGTGAGCATCGTGCTGATAGCCGTCGGGCTGGGGGCGGCTGTGCTGATCGGGCTCGGGCTGATTCAGACGGGAGGCCTGCTATGAGCGTCGCCTCGTTTATCATCTCGCTCTTTGGCTTTACCATTTTGGCACCCCTGGCCGGCGGCCTCTTGGCCGGCATCGACCGCAAGGTCACGGCCCGCCTGCAAAGCCGGGTCGGGCCGCCCCTGCTCCAACCGTTCTATGACGTGGCCAAGCTCTGGCATAAAGAGCGCTGGACGGTCAACAACTACCAAGGCTTCTATGTCTTGATGTCGCTGGTCTTTGCCATCATCGCGGGCGTCATCTTCTTTGCCGGCGGCAACTTCTTGTTGGTCGTCTTCATCCTCACGCTCTCAACGCTGCTTTTTGTCTTGGCCGCCTACTCTACACGCTCGCCCTTTGCCGAGATGGGTGCCGAGCGCGAGATCGTCCAGGTCATGAGCTATGAGCCGATGGTGATCATCATGAGCGTCACCTATTACCTGGCCGTCGGGTCATTTAATACCAACGCCGTGCTCACGCTCGGCCGCCCGATCATCACCTATCTGCCCCTGGTCTTTATCGGGCTGCTCTTCATTCTGACGATCAAGTTCCGCAAAAGCCCGTTTGACCTCAGCTATTCGCACCACGCCCACCAAGAGCTGGTCAAAGGCATCTCGACCGAGATGAGCGGGCGCACCTTGGCCCTGGTCGAGGTCACGCATTGGTATGAGAACATCCTCTTTTTGGGCTGGGTCGGCATCTTCTTTGTCTGGGGCAGTTGGCTGGCCGTCTTGCTCACCGTGGTGGCGCTGGTTGTCGTTTATTTCCTCGAGATCTTCATCGACAACAACTTCGCCCGCGTCAAATGGTCGGCCATGCTGAAGTGGGCGTGGCTGGTCACGATCGTCTGTGCGGTGGTCAATATGGCTTCGCTGAACTGGTCCTGGTTAGGTTAGGAGGCCTATTGTGACTTCAACTGGTAAATCGCCTTGGCTGATCCACTATGACGCCGCCAGCTGCAACGGCTGCGACATCGAGGTCTTGGCCTGTTTGACCCCGATGTATGACATCGAGCGCTTTGGCATCATCAACACCGGCAACCCCAAGCATGCCGACCTCTTTCTCGTCACAGGCAGCGTAAACGAGCAGAACATCAATGTCGTGCGCCAGATCTACGAGCAGATGCCCGACCCCAAAGTCGTCATCGCCTGCGGCATCTGCGCCTGCACGGGCGGCGTCTTCAGGGACTGCTACAACATCTATGGCGGCGTCGATTCGGCTATCCCGGTCGATGTCTATGCACCGGGCTGCGCCATTCGGCCAGAGGCCATCATCGATGCCGTGGTCGTCGGGCTGGGCATCCTCGAAGAGCGCCGCGCCGCCCTTGATGCCGGCGCCGCCCTTGATGCCGGCGCCGCCCTTGACCCAAAGGAGGCCTAAGATGGCACATGACCCACAGGTATTCATCGACACCACTGTCGCCGAGATGCACGATCTGGCGGCAGCCTACAAGCAAAAAGGCTGGCGCTTTGCGGCCCTCAGCAGCTCGGCCATCGAAGACACAGGCGAGATCGAGCTCCTCTACTCGTTTTCTGACCACCTCCAATTCGAGAACCTGCGCCTGGTCGTGCGGGCCGACGAGCCCGTCCCCTCGGTCAGCGACATCTTCTTTAACGCGCTGGTCTTTGAGAACGAGGCGCACGACCTCTTTGGCGCCACCATCACCGACATCGCCATCGACTTCCATGGCAAGTTCTACATCGTCCGCGAGCCGGTGCCCATGAACCCTGGCCTGCCCAACGCCATGAGCAACTTCACGGTCGCCTACCGCGACTCTCAGAGCCAAGCTGCGTCAGAAGAGACTGCGGCACCCGCCAACGACGTTGCCGAGCCCGGCGCGCCCGCTACACCCGCCGCCGGGCCCGGCGCGCCCGCTGATGCTGCCGCACCTGCGCCCGCTGACCCGTCTGAGAAAGAAGAAGGAGGCAACTGATGGCACAACGTACAGTCATCCCCTTTGGCCCCCATCA
>WRFC01000003.1 GCA_009779015.1 Coriobacteriia bacterium
CCAACGCGACACGTGCGGCAACGCCTTCCGCGCCGCGCGCCCACAAGAGTGAAAGGTGCGGTAGAGAATGAGAGGATGTGAGATGAGAGGGATGTTGAAGAATGGAATCCCTTTCCCGATTGCCGGCGGGTTTAGCAAAAGGGAAAGGGATTCCCGGAAGGGGCGTTTAGACGGCCAGAGATGAGCGGGGCCGCTGAAGGGGCGGCGCGGCCCTGTGGCCGAGGATGTTGAAGAATGGAATCCCTTTCCCGATTGCCGGCGGGTTTAGCAAAAGGGAAAGGGATTCCCGGAAGGGGCGGATCGCAAAGGGCTGTTTGTCAAGCTGGACCGACATCGGGCTGCCTCAACTCTGGTCGGGCGCGGGAAAGACGCCCCAGTCGCCGATCGAGAAGACGGGGTACTCGTGGTCAGGCTGATTATCAAAGACGCCGTCGGTGATGACGAAGTTCACGGGCATGCCGAGGATGTTCTGATACTCCATGGCCAAGACCGGCAGGCGTTGGAGCAGGTAGTTCTGACGCTCTTGCTGAAGGTCCG
Source organism: Coriobacteriia bacterium (assembly GCA_009779015.1). Classification (GTDB taxonomy): domain Bacteria; phylum Actinomycetota; class Coriobacteriia; order Coriobacteriales; family UBA8131; genus WRFC01. Next base: position 538 of record WRFC01000003.1, read on the forward strand.
ACTCCAGGACGGTGACCTGGCCGTTCTCGTCGTAGCCCTCGACATTGGGCACGACGATGACCAGGGCGTTGGGGTTGTAGCCGATATCACTGGTGGAGTGCGGGAAGCAAACGAACGAGCGGGTGTCGACATAGGGCATGCCGGTGGCCGTATACTGGCGCACGACGTCTTTGAAAGTGCGCGCGACCAGGTCCAGCGCCTCATCGGTGACGACGCTGCCGTTCTCGTCGGCCAACCGCTCTAAGGTGGCGGCATCGGTGCTGTCCAACATCTCGATGTTATAACCGGCACAGCGGATGTAGAGGCATTCGAGGTTCAAGGCCGTGCGCTGCTGGTAGGTGCTCTGGCGATCTGCAGGCAGGGGCCCAAAGCCCAGGCTGGTCTGCACGAGCTCGTGATCAAGGAGGTCGAGGCGCAAGGTCTTTAAGATATAGACCTCAAAGGCCTTCTGGTAATAGGCATCGAGCCTCAGGTAGTTGCTCCAGCTGGCCTCGGTCGCGTAAGGCAAGGGGTCTGTGGCCAGCACCGGCATCGTCGACTCGTCCATCGACCCGTTTCTGACCAAGAGGCCGTTGTCAAAGGCCCGTTGGAAGATGAAGGAGGCGGTGTAGGCCGGCGTCGGGGTGACCGGGCCGTCTTTGACCAGCCCCAGGTTGACGGGCGGCTCTTCTGAGACAGCGGCGGCCGAGGCCGATGCGGTCGGCTGGCTGCCTGTGCCGGGCACAGTCGTCACCGCTTGGCCGGCCTGGTCGCTGTTGTTTGCGCCGGCCTGGCCGCTGCTGTTGGCGGCGGCCTGGTCGCTGCTGCCCGCAGCGGCCAAAGGCGGCTGGCCGTTGGACTGGGCATGCTGGATGACCAATAGCCCCACTGCGCAGACCGCGACGACGACGATCAGACAGCCGATAAAAGCCGATATGACCCCTTTTGGCAGCAGATGCTGATGTGCTCTCGTTCCCTGGTTTTTCATTTACTCACTCCAATGTACGGTGACAATCCAGGGGCGGATGTTGTAAAGGGTCGCTCCGGCGGGGACTGACGGAGGAGTGCCCTTATAGTACTTGGGGTCGCTGCCTGGTGCCTCGAGGCAGTAATCGGCAAAGCCGAGGTCGGTAACATAGTAGGCATTGCCCCAAGACGAGACCATATACGAGTAGGGCTCGCTGGCCACCTCGACGCCGGTCAGCGACGTGGCGTGCCCTTCTCCCGGTTCAAGGGACTGGAAAGAGACCGAGGTGCCCGAGCGGATGGCCAGATACGAGCTGCCGGCAAAAGCCGAGACGGCGATGCTGCCCTCGTCCATCAGCGCCGTCCAATCGGCGCCTGGGTCAAAGTCCTTGGTCGCGACCTGAACGGTCACGCGCCCGTCGGTCTTAGCCGCCACATAGTCGGCAAAGACCCCGAACTCGCTGCGGCTCAGGCCCTTGTAGAGGTCGGGAGTGGCCTTTTGGCCGGCCGCGCAGCGGCTCTGGACGGCAAAACAATAGATATCGGTGATCAGCGGCTCGTAGTTGAGGACCTGCTTATTGCCCTCTGGGCGGTAGATCGTAAAGCCAAAATCATTGGTATAACCGGTCGGGTTAAAAAAGTACTTCTCCATGATGGCATTGGCCATGGCTGTATAAGTGCAGCCGTTCTCGCTGATGCCCTCCAGCAAAAAATGCATATCTTCTGGTGAGAAGCCACTAAAGCAGGGATACTTGGCAAGGATCGCCTGGAGCTCGTCGAGATGGTGCCCGTCCTCGTAATAGGCGATCGGGCTCTCTTGGTTGCCGCCATAAAAACCCAGCAGGTTAAGGCTGTAGGCCAGTGAGCGGGCGCGCGACTGAACGACATTCAGAACGCCTGCGGCATCGGGGAGAATAGCGGGCCCAGTGGTCGGCTGGCTCTCGTTTGAAGCTTCGGCAGCAGCGGCCGTGGTATCTAGGGTCGCGGCCTCGGCGGCCTCGACACTGACGGCCAAGGTGTCTGAAGCGGCTATTTGCCCACCGCTTGAAGCCGCCGGAAAGCCCGTTTGAGAAAGCCCAGAAACAACCGGCAGAGAACTGATAATGCTCAGAATGCCCTGCGTATCGGCCTTTTTCAGCATTAGCAAAGCATCCCCGGCCGTACACCCGGCCGAGTTCAAGGCGAGTGCCGCGAGCGCGGCTGCCAGTAAACAACTGACTACGCCTTTGAGATATCTGCTGGCTTGATGACGCAGCCCTCTCGGCTTTGTCGGCGGTGTCCCCCTCATCTGCCTCATGGGAGAAGCCTTTCCCAAGATTTGGCCAAGCGTCGTCGATTCATGAACCCGATCGACCGGATTGTCGACTCGGGCTGATCCGAAAAAAACATCATAAGCAATCGCCCCCCGTGCTATGAAGTTTTTTGAGTTTAGTACGGCATACGAGATTTGTCAATAAACTATTCTCCTAATTGCTGGACCCCCCTAGCAATTCGTATTTACCGTTTTTGCGTGGTTCGACAAGCGAATATAAGTTTTGTAAAAGTGTATTAATTAATAGCAGGCGCAATAACACGATATTCGTGTGAATTGCTTTTCGTAAAATTTGGAGGCTTCGCACAGATCGCCGGAGCGCACCTTGGGGCTGCTTGTCAATTACCGTCTTTGAGGCGGTAAGTAGCCTTATCGGCGACCCGGACATTGATCGACTGCAGGCTGTCGCCTTTCTCGCTGATCAGGCCTTGGACGACGCTCTCTTTCATGCTGATGTCCTCGGCCTGCCCGAATGAGACCGTCAGGCCATCGGACATCTGCAGCTCGGCCGAGATCGTGTCGGGGGCCGAGATGCTCGTGACCTGGGCGGCGAAGTCCGGTGAAAGCCCTTGGAGGATGGCCAAGGCGTTCTCGAGGCTGGCTGCCTGTTGGCTGTCGGCGGCAAACGGCCCCGGGGCTGGCGTCGCGTCTTTGGGCAGGTCGGTGATGCGGGGCAGGGCATCGAGCAGCTGCGCGCGCTGTTTGGCCGACATCGCCGTCAGCTCATCCAGCCAGTTACCGTCGCCCGAGACCAGCCAGAGCCCGGCACCGTTGCTGGACTGCGACGAGCCATAGGCCACCACGGCCAGCGGCTGGCGCTCGCTGATCTCGATCACCAAGGTGGCGGGAAAGACCTTCTTTAACCCGGCGCTGGCGACCCAGGGATTGCCCTCTAACCGGCCGATCACATCCTTGCTGTCCAGCCGCAGCAGGGTAGAGTCTGTCGGGACCTGGGCGATCGCGGTCAATTGCTCAGAGCTCAGGTAGCTGGCGCCTTCGACCTGCAGGGTCTGGATCTTAAAAAGCGGCGAGTAATAGACGCCAATCAGGGCGACCGCGATCAAGAAGACCACGACCACGACGATCAGGGCACGTTTGGCGGCCTTAGAGCGGGGGCGCTCGACGCGCATCTTTTGCGACTTGGCCTCGCGGACCGTGCGCCCGGTGACGACCGGCCTCTGGGATTTCGAGCGACCGGGCGGCCGGCCGCCCCTTTGGCCTTGGAGCACGCGCACCGGTTCGTCTTTGGCCGGGCGCGGGATACGCGGCTGCGCCGCTCTGGGCCTGCCGCCGCCCGCTCCGCCGCCCCCGGCACGGCCCCCGGCACGACCACGGTCACCTGAAGCCGAGGAAGCGGATCTCGGTCTGAAGCTCTTTTCCATAGCCCTCCCTCACCCTTCGACGGACTTCTTTGATCACATGGACGACGTCTGCGGCGCTGGCCTGGCCGCAGTTGACGATGAAGTTGGCATGCATCTCTGAGACGCTGGCGTCGCCGATGCGATAGCCCTTGAGGCCGAGGGAGTCGATCAGCTGCCCGGCCGAGGCGCCCTCGGGGTTCTTAAAGATACTGCCGGCGCTCGGTTGCTGGAGGGGCTGGGTCTGGCGCCGCCGCTTGAGCAAGGCCTCCATGCGCCCTCTGATCTGCGCGGCATCGCCTTCGCGCACTTGGAGCTCGGCTTCGACCACGATCTCGCCCAAGGGCAGGCCGCTGCTCCGGTAGTGCCAGTTCAGCTCATTGGCCGTATAACGCACGAGGCCAAAGCCGGGCCGCAGCACAGTCACGGCCGAGACCACCTCGCTCATCCAATGGTCGGCGCCGCCGGCGTTCATAAAGATGGCGCCGCCCAGGGTCCCGGGGATGCCGACGGCGAACTCGAGGCCCGAGTAACCGAGCTTGAAGGCCCTTTGCACAAGGTTGTTGAGCAAGACCCCGGCCCCGGCCACGATATGCTCAGAGACTGCGGCCTCCCGCCCGCTCGGGCGCGGGCCGGCGGCGTCGCGCGCCAAAACGTCTGCGTCCGCCTCGGCCTCTGTGCCCGCCTCTGCCGCCTCTACGAGAACGTCCCACTGATCGCGGTCAGACGGAAAGCTGAACTCTCTAAACTGGCTGCCCAGGGTCAGGATCGCACCTTCAAAGCCCTCATCGCTGACCAGCAGGTTCGTCCCCTTTCCGACGATCGCCCAGGGGATCTGAAAATCCGAGATGACTTGCAGGCTGCGGTTCAGGTCGCTGACCGAGAGGCACTCGACATAGAGCGCGGCCGGCCCGCCGATGCGGTAACTGGTATGCCTGGACATCGGCTCGTTAAAAAGCAGGGTGCCCTGGATGCTGCCCTCGAGCTCGCAATAGGCCTCAAAACCCAAGGCCTTTGGCCTGGCATCGCCAGAGTCTGGCACTTGCCCAACGCCGCCTGAGGCTGACGCGCCGGGGGCGGCGGCGGTCTGCCCGGCCAGCTCATGGCCAGGGCGCGTCGGATCGGCCTCGCGCTGCCGTAAGGCCTCGGCTATTTTCCCAGACATCTGGGTGACATCGCCCGCGCCCATGGTCAAGATGAGGTCGCCGGCCGCTGCCTGGCCGGCCAGTTGGCGGGCGATGGCCGGGCGGTCGTCCAGGCAGTCGACCACGGACGCCGGCCGCGCCGCGCGCATGGCCTCGGCCAAGACGTCAGAGCTAACGCCCGCGATGGGCTTTTCTCCCGCTGCATAAATGGGGAGAAGGACAAGGCTGTCAACGTCATCGAAGGCCGTTACGAACTCGTCAAAGAGCCCTTGCGTGCGTGTATAGCGGTGCGGCTGAAAGACCACATACAGCCTTTTGTAGCCCAGCGAGCGGGCAGCGGCGATGGTCGCCTTGACCTCGGTCGGGTGATGGCCGTAGTCGTCGACGACGTCGATGCCGGCGCTGCTGCCGACCTTCTCAAAGCGTCGGGCAGTGCCCGCGAAGCCCTCTAAGGACTGCGCTGCGGCATCGGCCGGATAGCCCTGCAGGTCGAGGAGCGCCAGAACGGCCGCCGAGTTGAGGGCGTTGTGGCGGCCGGGCGCGGCCGGCACCGAGAGCGGCTGGCTGCGCCCGTCGGGGTAGCTCAGGCTATACGAGCCATCGGGCAGGTCGTGCAGGCGGTAGTCGGCGCTGGCCGAAAAGCCATATGAGACAGACTGGCGCCCAGAGCTGGCGGCCAGGGCCGGCAGTACGGCGTCATCGGCACAGTAGACCAGCCAGCCATTCTCGGCGATGGTCTGGATAAAAGCCTGAAAGGCCGCCCGGATCTGGGCGAGCGAGCGGTAGTGGTCGAGATGGTCGCGCTCGATGTTCGTGATGATCGCGATCTGAGGGTGCAGGCAGGTGAAAGAGCCGTCCGACTCGTCCGCCTCGATCACATAGTCATGCCCTTTGCCCTGGTGCGCGGTGGCCTGAAAGGCGCGCAAGACGCCGCCGATCAAAAAGCTCGGGTCGGCCTGGAGGGCGACCAAGGCCGAGGCCAACAACGACGAGGTCGTGGTCTTGCCATGGGTCCCGGCGACCGCCAGGCAGCGCTTGTGCCGACCCAGCCAGTCCAGCATGCGCGCCCGCGGCCAGACTTCGACGCCCAGCTCGCGGGCGGCCTTGAGCTCGGGGCTGTCTACCGGGATGGCCGTCGAGGCGACGACCAGGTCGGGCTGAAAATCGCGCAAGGCCTGGCCATCTTGCTGGAAGTCGATAGCGATGCCGAGGTCGGTGATGGCGGTCAGGTATTGCGAGCCTTTGAGGTCAGAGCCGCCGACCAGGTGCCCCTGGGCATGGGCGAGCAAGGCCAGGCCGCTCATGCCAGAGCCGGCGATGCCGATGAAGTAGAGGCGTTTGCTTGGCCAGGCGGGCGCATCGGGCGCACCGGGGGCGTCGGCGGCAGCCGACCGGGCAGCGGCGGTGCCGCTGTCCGCGTCAGCAGCGCCGGCAGCGTCAGTAGCGCCGACAGCGTCGATATCGTCGATATCGCCGGCTGCCGCGCCCGTCTCGGCCTCTTCTGGGCTGACGTCTTGCGGTGCGCCCGGCGCACCGGGCACGCCGGGCGCACCGCAAGACGTCAGCCCGATGACCAGGTCGGCAATGACTTGGCGGGCATCGGCATCGCGCGCGCCTAAGCGCGCGGCGGCCTCTTGCAGGCCGGCCCGCGCCTCGGCGTTGGTCAGCAGCGCCTGAAGGCAGCCCACAAACCCCGGGCCGTCCAAGTCCTCGTCGGCGATCACTTCGGCCGCCCCGGCCGCCGCCAGGCGTTGGGCGTTCAGCGACTGCTCGTCGGCGGCCGCATAGGGGTAGGGCACCAAGAGCGAGGCCTTGCCCAGCGCCGTCAGCTCGGCCAGGGTGGTGGCCCCGGCGCGCGCCAAGACGAGGTCGGCAGCCGCATAGGCCTCGCCCATCTGGTCGCAGTAGGGCATCAGCTGCCAGCGCCCGGCGGGCAGCCCCAAGGGCTCGAGCCAGGCCGCGCACTCATCAAAGTTATTGCTGCCCGTGACCTGCAAGACAGATAGCCCCGGAAAACCGGCCAGCAGCCCGGGCGCCGCTTTAAGCACGGCCTCGTTGATGTGCCGGGCGCCCAGGCTGCCGCCAAAGACCAAGAGCGTCAAGGCATCGGCGGGCAGGCCAAAGCCCCGGCGCGCCGCGCCCTTATCCCGATTAAAAAGCTCGGGGCGCAACGGGTTGCCGGTCACGACGATGCGGGCGGGCGTAGAGAACCCGTTGCGGGCGGCCTCGTCGGCCAGCGCGACCACTGCCGCGCCGTGCGCCAACTGGCGGTTGGCCATGCCTGGTGTGGCATTCTGCTCATGGATCAAGACCGGCACTTTGAGCTGGTTGGCGGCCATGGCCACAGGCAGCGAGGCGTAGCCGCCAAAGGCCGCGACCGCCTGGATGCCCTCGGCGGCCAGCCAGGCCCGCGCCGCACTGCGCCCGCGCGCGACCTTGAACGACGATGTGACTAGTGTCCAGGGGCGGCTGCGGTTGAAGCCCTGTGTCTGAAACCCCACGAACCCAAGGCCGGCCTGAGTGGCCAGACGCTCTTCAAGGCCCTGCGGGCGCCCCGCAAAAAAGACCTCGGCCCCCCGCGCCTCTAGCTCTTGGGCAACTGCCAAGGCCGGGCTGACATGCCCGGCCGTGCCGCCTGCGGTGACGACGATCCTCATTTGGCCTGACCCTTTCTAAGACCGCTGTTGGGCGCGCTGCCGCGTGCCAGCCCTTTAAAGAACTGCCCCCGCTCCTCAAAGCATGTGAACTCGTCAAACGAGGCGCAGGCCGGCGAGAGCAAGACGGTGTCGCCGGGCCGCGCCGCCTCTTGGGCATGCGCAAAGGCGGCGGCCAGGCCGCCCGCGCGGACCAGCTCGACGGCCGCCCGGCCAGTGCCGGCGGCACCTGCATCAGCGGCCGTTGTTTGGCCCGCGTCTGCCAGGGCGCTGACAAAGGCCTCGTAAAAGCGCTGGCCGGCCGCCCCAAAGCAGAGCACCAGCTTGCAGGCCAAGAGCGCCTGCTCGACCAGGGCCGAGAGGTCGGTGCCCTTATCCTCGCCACCTAAGAGCAAGATCAGCGGCTGGCCGACAAAGGCCGAAAGCGCCATGCCGGTGGCCTCGGGGTTGGTGGCCTTTGAATCGTTAAAATACTGCACGCCGCCAAAGCTGCCGACCGGCTCGATGCGATGCTCGATGGCCTCAAAACCACGCAGCCCGGCGGCGATGGCCGCGATATCGCCGCCCATTTCGTAGACGACCGCAGCAGCGGCCAGCGAGTTCAAGACGTTATGCCGCCCCTGGATCTTCAGCTCACTGGAGCGCAGGATGCGGGCCTGGCGCCCTTCTAAAGACAGGCAGAGCTGAAAATCGCCAGAAGAGGCTGACCCTTCTGGCCCGACGCCCGGCGAGGCTGCGGCCGGGCTGGCCGCCGCGTCGCCCGTCGGGCTGGCCGCGGCCGCGTCGCCCGTCGGGCTGCTCGCCGCGTCGCCCGTCTGGCTGCTCGCCGCGTTGCCCGTCGGGCTGGCCGCCGCGTTGGTTGTCACGTCGCCCGCCACACTGCCCGCCGCGTCGCCTACCGGGCTGCCCACGGGCTCGGCCCAGGCGCACTCCTGCCCAGCGGCCGGCGGCACACCCAGCCTGATCACGCGCTTGCCGGCGGCCTCGGCGGCCTCGGCCAGAGCGGCGGTCAAGGGCGAGAGCGCCTCGATGACGATCGGCCTTTGGGCCGGCATGTTCTGGTAGATCAGCGGCTTGACGCGGGCGTACTCGGCAAAACTGCCATGCCATTCGATGTGGTCGGGCGTGATGTTCAAGAGAATCGCCGCCTCGGGGCTGATGCCGGGCGAGGTGGCCAGCTGAAACGAGGACAGCTCGGCCACGATGTACTCGTTTGGGCCGCGCTCTTGCACGGCATCGATCAAAGTCGGGCCGACGTTGCCGGCCACGCGCGCCTTGAACCCGGCGGCCTCTAAAAGATGGGCGAGCAAAAAGGTCGTGGTGGTCTTGCCGTTGGTGCCGGTGATGGCCAGCCAGCGGCTCGGTGCCAGCCGAAAGGCCAGCTCGGGCTCGCCGATCAGCTCACTGGTACGCGCCCGGGCACTGACATGCAAAGGGGCCGAGGGGCGGATGCCGGGGCTGATGATGCCGAGGTCAAAGTCGGCATCGAGGGCATCGACGCCCAGGCAGACGCGCAGGGCGGCGCCGCTTTGCCCGTTTGGCCGGGTCAAGACGAGCTCGCTCTTCTCGCCTTGAAGGCCGTCGGGCGCCTCGCCGGCCAAGTCAAAGAACTCGGCGGCCAGGGCGGCGATTGCCCGGCTGTTGCGCTCGGAGTGCTTTTCGACGTAGGCCGTGACGGTCTGGGCGCTGGAGTATTTGAGCAAGAAGCGCAAGACTGCGGTGCCGGTCACACCGAGCCCGATAACGCAGACGCGGGCGCTAAGAATGCGCCGGGCGGCGGCTTGGTCTTCGATATTTAAAAGGTCTACTGTCATTTATGTCATTGCCTAACCGTTCGCTGATTAACACGTGCCGCCGCAACGGGCTCCAAGGCAGCCCTCGACGATCTGGACGTCTGAGGGCACCTCGATGTACTCGCTGCCCCGTTTCTGGCGGGTCTCGCGGCCCTTGCCTGTGACCAGTATCACAGAATTCGGCGGCGCTGTCTCGATCGCCGCCCGAATGGCCTCGGCACGGTCGCTGATGATGCGGGGGTGGCCGCCGGCCGCTTGCACGTAGCCGGCGATCTCGGCGCAGATCTTGGCGACCGGCTCGCGGCCGGCGTCCTCTTCGGTCAGGATGACGTCGTCGGCCTGGTGCCCGGCCACCTCTGCCAGGTCGCGGCGGCGGTCATAGGCCTTATAGCCGGGACAGCCGAAGACGATGGCAAAATAACTGTTCGGGCGCTGCTTTTTAAAGGCCTCAAAGAGCGCCTCAAAGCTCATCTTGTTGTGCGCGTAGTCGACCACCACGAGCTTACCGGCGGGCCCGGCAAAGGTCTCCATACGCCCCGGCACGCGCGCCTCGGCCAGGGCCTCTTGCATCACCGGGACGGGAACTCCAAGCACCCAGGCCGCACTGATGGCGGCCAGGGCGTTGAGGACGTTGAAGGTGCCGCTGAGGGCGATCGTAAACTCAGCGCCGGTGGCCGCGCTGCCAGACGCGCCAGTGGCCGCGCTGCCAGGCGCACCGTCGGGCAGAAGCGCCCGAAAGCGGCAGCCAGAGGCCCCGTCCTCGACCTCTGTGGCAACGATGTCGGCCGCCTCTGAGAAGCCGAACGTGACCAGCCGCCCGGCCTCTTTGGCCGCCGCCAGAACGCGCTTCAGCTCGGCGCTCTCGAGGCTCAGGCAGGCCACCTTGGCCTGCTTGAAGATCTTCAGCTTAGAGGCCAGGTAGTCCTCAAAGTCAGGATGCTCGATCTCAGAGATATGGTCGCCGTGGCCGATGTTCAAAAAGCAGGCGACATCAAACACCAGGTCGGCCGTGCGCTCGTACTTCAGGGCCTGGCTCGAGACCTCCATCGAGAGGTAGCCGATGCCGGCCGAGGCGGCGTTGGCAAAACGCCGGTAGAGCTCGAGGTTCTCTTGCGTGGTCAGATGCGACTCTTCAAGGCTCAGGCCGTCGTAGTTGTCGATGCTCGAAAGCACGGCCGAGGCGGGCCGCCCCTGGCCGGCCAGCCAGCGGTCGAGAATCGCCCGTAAAAAGTAGACCGTCGTAGACTTGCCCTTGGTGCCGGTCACACCGGCCAGCCTGAGGGCCTGGGCGAGGCCGGCAAAATACCAAGAGTCCAGCAAGGCCATCGATTTGCGCATGTCTTTGACGATCAGGCCAGGCAAGGGCGAGCCGTAGGCCTGCTCGCTCAGATAGGCGATGGCGCCAGCGGCGGCGGCGGCGGCCAGATAACACTCTTCAAAGCCGGCGCCCTTGCAGTAAAAGAGCGTACCGGCAACACAGTCGCGCGAGTCAAAGCTCAGGTGTTTTGGCACTGTCGCAGCGACGTTGGCAGCGGGGCTGGTCGAACAATCGCTTCTGGCCTGCTCAGCAGCCCAAAGGCAGGGGGATAAAAGCCCGTCCGCCCCGACCGCCCCGTCCACCGCAGCAGCGCGCCCGTCCGCCGCAGCAGAGCGCCCGCCCGCGCCGCCCGGGGCGATGCCCACGAGCTGCCCGGCGCCCTCTAAGCGCTGGGCAGCCTCGCCCAGGCTGATGGCCTCGAGGTAGGCGTCTGCCCGGCATTCAGGAGTGTCTTGGCCCACTTAAAGCTCGCTTTCAGAATCGCGCCAGTCTTTGAACCGCTCTACCTGAAGCCGGGCGTTCTGCCTCAGCCAGAGCCATCTGCGCAAGCCGCGATCGGCGGCATAGTCCAATGGGTTTGCCCATTGCCCGGTATCGACAAGCAGGGCGGCCTTTTTCTGGATGTCCAAATCACTGCTGCAAGACTTGGCCACCCAGGGCGGGGCAACTGACCAAAGAAAGGGGCTGGTCGCAAAGACCGGTCCCAATCTCTTTTGATAAATTATATCGTCAACGGCCAGGGCAGCGATATTTGCACCTGCACCAGTCACATAATAGTTACCTCGCCCCTGACGGGTGTTCAGCTCTAGGACCTTGAGCCGCTGCTCGCGCTGGTCGAACTTCAGGTCAAACGAGGCAAACCCGCGGTAACCCTGGCCTTGCAAGAGGTCTGCCAGGCGGTTGGCCAGGTCATCGACGATACCGCCCTTTTGTTCAGTCATGATTACTGCCGAGTTGCCAATGCCATGCGCCGTATGCTCTTCTAAAAGCACACGCCCGGCGGCCGAGAGCACCGGCCGCGAGGCCCGGTCAAAGTACTGCGTTAAGACATAAAGGTCGGTGTCCGGGCCAGGCAAGAACTCTTGGATGATCATCTCGGCCGGGTAGCCGGCCGCATAGATGCGCGAGAGCAAAGCCTTCAGCTCGTCTGGGCCCGCTACCAGGTGGACCTTGCGCTGCCCCTCAAAGGGGTGCCGCCACCAGGCCACGCTGTCCGTCGGCTTGACGATATAGGGCGCCAAAAAATCGAGCTTGATCTGCCCGCCAAGCGACTCGCGGTAGACAAAGGTCTGCGGATGGGCAATGCCGGCCTCGTCGCAAAGCGCATAAAAACCCTGTTTATGGGCAAGCCTGAGCATCTCTTGAAAAGGCAGGTAATGCCGGCAGACGTTCTCGGGCAGCCCCCGCTCTTGGGCCAGGGCCAAAGCCTGCACGTAGTTGTCGCCTGAGGCGATGGGCAAGATGCACTGGGCGGGATGATCGTGGGCAAAGTCGCAGACCAGGCCGCGCAAGACATCGACCGCATCGGCCTTTGGCCGAGCCTCGTAGTCGATGATCTGCGTATAGCGGAGCGGGCCGGCCTGGGCTATGCCATAGCCTTTTGAGACGATGCCATAGGCCTCGTGAAAGGCCCGGGCCAAGCTGTAGACCGTGATATCCGAAGCAAAAAGCAAGGGGATAAAATCGTCATTGCCGAGCTTCATGGCCATGGCCTTCTGTCTTCAGCTCGCAGACGATGGTATCGAGAGCGAGCGCGCGTGAGGCCTTGATCAAGACCAGCGGGCGCTCTGCCAGGTAGGGCGCCAGGGCCTGAAGGGCAGCGGCCTTGTTATCGGTGCTGATGATGCGGTCCGGCTCCAGGCCGGCGGTGGCGGCCCCGGCCGCGATCTGGCGGGCATGCGGGCCAACGGTCAAAAGCAGGTCGAGGCCGGCCGCTGCCGCTGCCTGCCCGACCTCAAAATGCAGCTCGTCGGCAGTCGGGCCGAGCTCGAGCATGTCACCCAGCACCGCGATGTGCGGGCGACCGTCTTGGATGGTGGCCAGAGTGTCGAGGGCGGCTTGCATCGACCCCGGATTGGCGTTATAGCTGTCGTCGATCAGCCGTGCCCCTGAAGAGAGCTCGACCACCTCTTGGCGCATGCTCATGGGCGGCGCCTCTTCAAGGCCTTGCTTGATCTCAGCGGGCGTCAGGCCCTGGATGAACCCGACGCTGGCGGCGGCCAGCGCGTTCAAGACGCTGTGCCGGCCTTGGAGCTGAAGGCCGACCTCGGTGGCGCGGCCATCAGGAAAGCTGATCAGAAAAAGCGGATGGCCGTCGTCATCAAAGCGCAGCTCAGAGGCTGTCACGTCATTGCTATCCTGCACACCATAACGCCAGACCTGAAGCGAGCGCTGGCCTGCCCGGCCAAAGTCCAGCAGCCGGTCCGCCCAGGCGTCATCGCCGTTCAAGACGAGCTGGCCGGTCTGGTCGGGCAGGCCCTCGATGATCTCGGCCTTGGCCCGGGCGATGGCCTCTTGGCTGCCCAAGAGCTCTAAGTGTGCCAGGCCGATGTTGGTGATGACTGCGCAATCGGGCTGGGCGATCTGACAGTAGCGCCTGATCTCGCCGCTGTACTGCATACCCATCTCGAGGATCAGCCTCTGGGTTGTCAGCGGGGCATCGAGGAGGCTGGCCGGCAGCCCCAAGAGGTTGTTGTAATTGCCCTGGCTGATGCTCACCTCAAAGGCCGGTGTGAGGACAGAGGCGATCAGCTCTTTTGTGCTGGTCTTGCCGTTTGAGCCGGTCACGCCGATGACCTGGCAGCTCAGGTGCCCACGCCAGAGCCGGGCGATCTCGCCAAAGGCGAACTGGGGGTCCGGGCATTGCAAAAGGGCCGCCCCCATCTGGCGCGCCAGCTCGACCTCGGCGGGCGCGAACGGCCTGGCCGAGACCACGAGCGCAGCACCGGCGCGCAAGGCGTTGGCGATATAGGCATGGCCGTCGACGCGCTCGCCCTCTAGGGCGATAAAAATACCGCCTTCTTGCAAGGTGCGCGAGTCCCAGCCCGCCTGGGTCACGAGGCGCCTGGGCTGGGCGGCTTGAACAACAAGAGGCAGGCCCAGAAAACCAGTGATTTCCTGAAGCCCGAGCCTCATCGTCTGCCCCGTTTGCCTAGTTCGGACTGCCCTTCAGGATGAAAAACGAGGATCCGGGCCTTGGGCGCCCGCGGCATAGCCTGGTCGGATGGCCGGGCGGGACGCTGGGGGCGCTGTGCACGCTGGCCCGTCGGGCTGCTCGGCTGCGCCGCCGGGCGGGCGGCAGCTGATGCCGGCCGGGCGTCAGCGGGCGCCTTTGGGCGGCCGGCTGGCGCGGACGGGCGGGCAGGCGACGGCGCTCTGCGAACAGCCTGCGCTGCCGAGCGGGCCGGCCTTTGGGCTTGGCTAGCGGGCCGGTCGGTCCGGGTGGCACGGGTCGCCCGGTCGGTTCTTTCGGCCCGGTCGGCTCTTTCGGGCCGGTCGGTCCGGGTGGCGCGGGCTGGCCGGGATGGCTGCCCAGTCTGGCCGGTCGGCCGCTGGGGCGCTTGGGACGCACGCGCCGGAGGCTTTACTCCCCTGCCCTGGCCATATTGGGGTGCTTGGCGGCTGCTGGCCTGGCTTGCCCGCGCGGGCAGCGGGGACAACGAGCCAGTTGGCGAGAAGGGGTTGCCCGAGGCACCGGCCACGGCCACTGCCGTTCTTCCGCCGCCGCCCTCTAAGATGCGCATCTTATCTCTGCGCGCCACGGCCGGGCTCAAGCGCCGGTCGCAAAGGGCGACCGCCATGACGATGCTGACCAGTAAGAAGGTCGAGATCATCGAAGACCCGCCGGCGCTGAAGAAAGGCAAGGGCTTGCCGGTCAACGGCCCGGCGCCGGTGACGGTGCAGAAGTTGATCATCGCCTGCACGGCAATCAGCATGGTCGCCCCGCCGGCCAGCATGCGGCCGCGCAGGCTGCCCGCCGCCCGGGCGACCGAAAGCCCGCTTAAGGCCAAGAGCAAGAACCCGAGGACGACTGCCCCGGCACCGACAAAGCCCAATTCTTCGCCGATCACGGCAAAGACATAATCGTCATAGGCATTGGCTAAGAGGGCGTACTTTTGCTTTGAGAGGCCGAGCCCGAGCCCGGTCAAGCCGCCGTCCCCCAAGGCATAAAAGCCATTCTTGGGCTGGAGCAGCGAATAGCCGGCATCGCTTGAGCTGGTGTCGGTTGAAGTGCTGCTGGCCGATCCGGTTGTCCCAGAGCCCGTCGTCCCAGAGCCCGTCGTGCTGGTGTCAGTGGTGCCGCTACCCGTCGGGCTCGAGTCCCAGGCGATGATCTGATCAGTCGTGGCGTTGAAGCTATCCCAGCGATAGGCGCGCGACGGGTCAAGATAATAGGTATAGACCAGCGCGACCGCCACTAAGGCGATGATCGCGATAATCAGAAAACCGCCTGCCCGCGCCCCTTTTTGCAACGTGAACCTCGCGTTTCCTAAAAACAGGATGGCTACGATGCCAAAGCACATGATGCCCATCGAGCCCATGTCTTTCTGCAAGAAGGTGAGCAGCAAAATGATCAGGTTCGTAAAGACCAGGATCGGTACCGCATAGGGCTTTTGGGCGCGCCAACGGAGCGTCTGGACGGCCGTCATCAAAAGCACGGCAATCTTGGCGAACTCCGAGGGCTGGACCGTCATGACCTTGATGTCCAGCCAACGCTGGGCACCGTTGTTCTCGGCACCGGTGCCCATCGGCGAAATAACCAGCACCATAAGGATCAGGGCGATGATCCAGAGTACCCAGGCGATGATGCTCCAAATGCCGGATTGCCTCTCAAAGATCCGGGTCTTATAAAAAATGAAGACTATGGCACAGCAGATGGCCACCGCCAGCCCATCGATAATGAACTGCTTGATGATATCCGAGTTCGGCCTCTGGGCAAAACCGGCCGAAAAAGACATGATCAGCCCAAAGAAAAAGAGGGCGGCCACGACAGTGGCAAAAAACACTGGTGAGGCCAGTGGGTTTCTTCTCCCATTATCGGCTATTGGTTGGCTCATACTCACAAAAGGCCTTTCGCTCGATACCTTGACGCTAAACGCTCTGATTAAAGAAAAGGAGGAAGCCGACTGAGGCAAAGATCGCCGTGATGATCCAGAACCTGATCACGACCTTGACCTCCGGCCAGCCCTTTTGCTCAAAATGGTGGTGCAGGGGCGCCATCAAGAAGACCCGGCGATGGGTCAGCTTGAAGTAGACGACCTGGATGATCACCGAAAAGGCCTCGATCACAAAGATCCCACCGACCACCAGTGAGAGCACCTCGGTCTTGGTCATGACGGCGATGGCGGCCAGTGCCGCACCCAGGGCCAATGACCCGGTATCACCCATAAAGATGCTCGCCGGGTGCGTGTTAAACCAGAGAAAGCCGACACAAGAGCCCGTGATGGCGGCCGCAAAAAGGGCAATGCCCAGCTGGTCGGTGCGATAGGCGATGGCCGCCATGACGATCATGGCGATCATCATCGTGCCGGCCGCCAGCCCGTCCAGCCCATCGGTCAGGTTCACGGCATTGGACATCCCGGCCAAGAGCAAGAAGACGAAGACCATGTAAAGCCAGGGGATCGTGATGCTGGCAAAGCCCAGGTTGATCGTCGTGCTCAAGATGCCGAGGTCCAAAGTCGTCACAAAGGGGATCGTGACGGTCGGCGCAACGCCGGCCAAGTTCGTCGCGACCAGTGTGAAGACCACGGCCACAAAGGTCAAGAGGAGCATCTTGGCATTGGGCTTCAAGCCCAACGAACGCTCTTTGACGACCTTTGAGAAGTCATCGGCCAGGCCGATCAAACCGGTAAACAACACCACAAAACAGGTCAACAGGGTACGGCTGAAGTCGGTGCCGTTGTTTGGCCGGTAAATTACCAAGACGCAGATCAAGACGGCCAAGAGGATGGCCACACCGCCCATCGTCGGCGTGCCCTGTTTGACCAGATGACGCTGTGGGCCATCGGCGCGCACCTGCTGCCCGATCTGGCGAAAGCGCAGGATCTTGATCCAGATCGGCAAAAGCACCATGGTCAGGGCCATCGCCAAGAAGATGACCAAAAAGACCTGGAACGTCGGGTATTGCGCAAAGCCCAGCACAGCCTAACCTCTCATTCGCCCAAAGGCAAAGCGATCGAGTTGGCCGCATTGACGTCGCTCGGCTGGACCTGGTAACGCTGCGCCAGGTAGAGCATGACGCTGGCAAAGAGCGGCTTTGGCGCGACTCCCTCGCCGACCTTGCCGGGGTCTTTCATCGAGGTCATACAGACGATCTTGCAATCCGAGCCAACAAAGAACCCGACCATCGAGCCGATGGTATCGTCATTGTCATAGCTGCCGTTCTCAAAGACCTGGGCCGTGCCGGTCTTGCCGGCCATCTGATAGCCGGGCAGGTCGGCCGGCGTGCCCGTGCCCTCAGTCATCACGCTCTCTAAAAGGTCGGTCATCGTTGCAGCCGTGTCTGGCTTCATGACCTGATAAGAGGGATAAGAGACAGGCGTCGGGTCGCTGGACTCTGAGACCAAGAAGTGCGGCTGCACGCGCAGCCCGTTGTTGGCGATCGCCCCGTAAAAGCTCGCCACCTGCAGCGTGCTGACAAACACGCCCTGCCCGAACGTCCGGTTGGCGGCGTCAATGTCACGCCAAGAAGAGACCGGAAAATCGGTGGTCTGTTGGCTGAAGTCATACTCGCCCGGATAGTCGACGTTGGACGACTGGCAAAAGCCGTCGTTGTAAAGCGCGTTATAGAGCGCTTGATGGCTCATCCGCTCGCCCACCAAGGTCATGCCGACATTCGAGGAGTTGGACAAGATCCAGCGCAGATCCGCAGTCTTGGCCACACTGCGGCCGTCCCAGTCATGCACGGTCGCGCCGTTGATCACCCGGTAGGCCGGCACATTGATCTGCTCGTCCGGGGTAATCAGCCCCTGGTCCAGCGCCGCACTGGCGGTGACCGCCTTTAAGACCGAGCCCGGCTCATAGTTCAGCGTGATCGCCTGGAGGTTCAGCGCGCCCTTATCGAGGTCTTCTTGCGAAAGGTAGTCGCGGTTCAAGAGGGGCAGCGAGGCGCCGGCCAAGATCTCGCCGTTCTCGGCGTTGATCAAGATGATGTTGCCGTTGTCGACATTGCCGGCCGCGGCATATTTGACCAGCTCGCTCTCGACCTGGGCTTGGACATCGATATCGATCGAGACCACGATGTCTTCTCCATCTTGCTTTTCTTGAATGACGTCGCTGGTAGCGTTGGGCAAGGGCAGCGAGCCCTGGCTGGTCTCATCGACGACCAGGCCGTCGGTGCCTTTGAGGATGCTGTCGTATTCGAGCTCGAGGCCGCTGATGGCCTGGCCGTCAGAGTTCAGCGAGCCGATGATCTGGGCGCCCGTGTTGCCGCAGGGGTACTCGCGGACGTAGGTCTTCTCGATCCGGATGCCGGTCAGGGCAGAACTGAAGTCGCTGCTGAAGTCGCTGCTGAAGTTGCTGCCGTACTGCTGCTGAAGCTGGGCGATAAAGTCTTTTGACCCCGTGCTGTAGAGGGCGGTCTGGGCGTCCACGTACTTTTGGTAGTCCGCCACCTCCATCTGGTGCTCGAGCTCGACCCATGAGTTGCCGGCGGGCGGCGGCTGCACCTTAGGCTCCCAGTCCGAGATGCTGCCGCCCAAGAGGTCGGCCAGCACGGCGGCCGTCATCTGGGGGTTGCTGACTTCGGGCGTCCAGATATAGATCGAGACCTTTTGCACAGAGGTCGCAAGGATCACGCCGTTGCGGTCATAGATCGTGCCGCGACGGGCTTGGACAGTCGTTTCTCCCGATGAACGTTGCTCGGTCGCCGCTTGGGCAAGAACTTCGTGGCTCGTGATCTGGATGTAATAGAGGCGCACAAAGACCATCAGCGCCAAGATGCAGAGGACGGCAAAGATGATCAGGGGGCGGAGGTTGCCCGCCGTGCCCCTTTGGGCTGTGCGGGCGCTCATTGGCTGGCACCCAACTCGAGCACCTCGGGGTCAGGGTCGACGGCCATGCCCAGGTCAGAGGCCTGGCGCTGGATGTTGTCGGGGTTGATGAGGGCGGCGTAGCGGGCCGCATTGGAATTGGCGATGGAGTAGGCCTCGTTGATGTTTTGCTGCAGCGTATCGTTGGCCTTCATGGTATGCGAGGTCGAGCTGCTGAGCGCCGCACAAGAGATGCCGGTGGCGACAAAGATCAGGCCGGCCGCCGCCAAGGCGATCAATATCCGCCTGCCCAGGCGGGGCAGGGCGGCTTTGCGTGCCGGCCGCGTGCCCGGCACCTCACGCAGCCGGGGGCGGGGCTCAGCCTCGGGATAAGTGCGCTCGGGCTGCACGGCCACGGACTGGCGGTTGTACTGGCCGGCCGATGTGGCGGCGGCGGAGGCTGGCGCGGGGGTGGCGTAGGCGGAGGCACCGGCGTAGGCGGCGGCCGACGCGGGGGTGGCGTAGGCGGCGGCCGACGCGGGGGTGGCGTAGGC
>WRFC01000004.1 GCA_009779015.1 Coriobacteriia bacterium
AGACAAAAGCAAAGGCGCCGCGCCAGATATAGTCCATGGCGCGGCGCCTTTTTTGCACCTGATCCCCGTGAGGGTGTACTGAGTGAGTGTTTACTCAAATAAGGGTGTACTCAGAGGATGAAGACCAGCGGTATGGCGGCCGCGAGGATCAGGTAGCGGAGAAGGAAGCCGCCAATCAATATGCCGATATCGCCGATCGCGTCGAGCGCCAAGACGCCGCCGCTTGCCCCAGCCGCCTCGCTGTTCTTTGAGCGGTTGGACATGATCAGACTGAAGACCCCGATGATGATCGGGACCAAAATGCCTGCGGCAATCAACCCGCCCCAAAACATCGGGGCCAGGTTGCCAGAGAGCAGAAGCGAGACCGAGTCGCCGCTTCCCGTGCCCCGCTTGGTCGTCATGTAGAGCAGGCCGGCGATCAGCACGACCTCGACGATCGGGAGCACAAAGTGGTACCTCTTAAGCATCCCCAGGTTCTCGATCTCTTTATGGGCAAACAAAGTCGAGATCAAAAGCGTGCCCGCCAGGCCAGCGCTGAAGGCCGAGACCGCAAAGAGCACGGGCAGGACTGACGAGTTCCAGAGCGGATAGGTCTGGACGACGCCGATCAGCACGCCGGTATAGACGGCGGTGCAAATGGCCGCGATGATTCCGATCCAGTCAAAGGCCTTGGGAATCGGCTTCTTGAGCAGGGCAAGAATCAGCGAGACCACTGCGAACAGGGTAAAGACAACGAGGATAGCGGTACCCCAGGTCATCACAGAGTTCCAGTTGGTCAGCAGGTAGAAGAAGCGCGCCGGGTTCTGAAAACCGGCCCGGGCGTCGATGATCAAAAGCAAGAGCCCGACGATGATAGCGATCGGGGCGATCAGGCGCCCGACCAACTGGAGCTTCTTCGTCGAATCAGGGCTCTTGAGGTTGGCAATTGCAGATGTGGCGTAGGCGCCTGCGGCCAGTCCGGCCAAGAACAGGTACCAGGCGAGCATTGATCCCCAAACCATTTTCATCACCTCACGTAGAAGAATTTGGATTTAGTCAGTTCGCCGGCCAGAGGCTTGGCATTGAACTTGACAATGGCCTTGGAGATATCGCTCTCGGGGTCGTCCAGGTCGCCAAAGATGCGCGCCCGGGTCACACAAGTGCGTTCGCAGTTCGGCTGAGGCACAGACCCGTCGTCGGTAAAGACGCAGAAGCTGCACTTCTCGGCCACGCCGGCGTCTTTGTCGATCACGCGGGCGTCGTAAGGGCAGGCCACGACACAGTAACGGCAGCCGATGCAGCGGGTCGTGTCAATCAAGACGACACCGTCGGCATTGATGTGGCTGGCCCCGGTCGGGCAGACATGGACACAGGGGGCGTCTTCGCAATGCTGGCATTGCGTCATCACCTGTTCGGCCTTGACCTCGGGGTAGGTGCCCGACTCAAGCCCGGTATAGCGGATAAATGAAGTGTCAGAGGGTACTTCGTTGGCCATCTGACAGGCCAGACGGCAGGCAAAACAGCCGATGCAACGCCTGGTATTAAGAAGCATTCCGTAGCGAGCCATTAGGCATTCACCTTCTTTACACTGACGAGGGTCTCGTGGGACATTGGACAGCCCACCTCATCTTCGAATTGGAATTTCACAAAGTCCATTTGCGGGCAGCCAAACAGGTAGCCCTGGGTATTGTAGGGAGAAGTTCCACCGTAATGCGAAGGGATCCAGACGCAGCCGGGGTTGAGGCGCTCGGTGACGTGTGCCTCGACCTGCTTGGTGTAGAGGTCGTTTGAGACCTCGACCAGGTCGCCGTCGGCAATCCCCAGGTCGGCTGCCCGTGAGGCCGGTATCCAGATGCGCTCGAGGTTGTACTCACGCGAGATATCCATGAGCGCCTCGACAACTGTGGTCATGGTATGGCTATGCACGGACTGTTTGCCGGCGATCAGCCTGAACTGGCCGTCGCCCGGAGTGACCATCGGCGGGATCCAACGGATCAACGGCGTATGGAAGGTGAGGTCGGTGTTGTTCGCGATCTTTTGCGAGGCAAACTCGAACATCCCCGAGGGCGTGTTGAGCGTCGGATATGTGCCGAGCCCGCTCCAGAGGTTGCCGACCGGCAAGACGCCCTTTGTCTGGAGCGTGTTGTAATCGATGTTCAGGGTTGCCAGCTGGGCCTTGATCAGCTCGTCGCTGGTAAAGGTAAAGTAATCACCGAGACCGGCGGCCTGGGCGATGCTCGTAAAGATCTCAGCGCCCGGCTTGGTGTCGGGGAGCAAGACGTCTAAGGCTTGGAAACGGATGTCGATGATCGGCTGTGGGCTCATATCGGCGACGATTGTCGAGACCTCGGCACGCTCCAAGGCCGAGCACTCGGGCAGCACGTAATCACATTGCATGGCCGTCTCGGACATCATGATGTCGATATCGACAGAGAGGTCCATGGCACGCAGGCCGTCCGCCCAAGAGACCGGGTTAGAATAGCCCTTGGCCGCGTTGGAGTTATAGAAGAAGCAGGCCTTCATGGTGCCATCTTTGGCCATTTTCGGAACGACGTTGGCGATCCCTTGCGCGAGGTTCTGAAGCGGGTACTCGGCCAAGCCGGCCTTGGGCCCGCTGGCTGCCGGGGTCTTGATGAACTTATCCGGGTCTAAGGCGCCAAAGCTCGGCGCCGGATAGAAGAGCGCGCCGCCTTCTTGGTTGAAGTTGCCCAATAGCGCGTTGATGGCCGCTATGCAACGTCCCGTCTCAAACGAGTTCTGGTACTGGCAGCCGCAGGCGGCATGCCAGCCCTGCTCGATCACGCCGGCATGTCCGGCCGCGCCCAGGTCGCGGGCGAGCTGGGTAATCGTGTCGGCGTCGATGCCGGTTATGCCGGCCGCCCAATCCGCCGTGTACTGGGTCAGGGTCGGTACCCAGTCGTCGAACCCGAGGGTGTAGTTCTCAACATAGTTATGGTCATAGAGGTCCTCGGTGATCAGGATGTTGGCCACCGCCAGAAGCAGCGCCAGGTCGGTGCCCGCATTGATTGGCAGCCATTGGGTGGCAAACTGCGCCGTGATGCTGTTGCGCGGGTCGACGTAGACGATCTGGGCGCCGCGCGCCGAGGCATCGGCCAGCCACCGGGCACTGGTCGGCCGCAGGCCGTCAGCATAGCTTCTGCCGATAAAGACGACCATCTTGGCGTTGTTGATATCGGCCGTATACGACGCGGCGCCAAACGTGGCGATAAAGCCAGCGGAGCGGCTGCCGTCACAGGCCACATTATGCGTGTAGTAGTTGGCCGAGCCCATCGAGGCGATAAAGCGCGAGCTGTACCAGCTGCCGCTGGGGCGCGGGTCATTGATCATGGCAACAGCCCCTGGCCCGTACGTGGAAAGCACGGTCTTTAGCTTGTCGCCGATCTCTTGATAGGCCTGGTCCCAGCTGATGGCCGTAAAGCTGCCGTCGTCATTGCGCTTCATCGGCGAGGTTAAGCGGTCAGGCGAGTAGGCGACCTGCGCAAAGCCCTGTCCACGGGCGCAAACGGTGCCATAGTTGTAAGGGTGGTCGGCGTTGCCCAGGACCCTCCAAAGACGGCCGCCCTTGGTGTTGATAATCAACCCGCACTTGTTTGAGCACGAGTTGCACGTGGTCGGGACCAGGGCCTCGGTCTCATCGCTGCTGACATCGGCCGCCTCAGCCGTGGTTGCGGACAGCAGCCAGTCCTGTTTGGAGAGTACTCCCCCGGCCATCAGCGCGGCTGTCGCTGCCGAACCGACAATCAGGGCCCTCCTGGTTATATCCCATTTCCCCATACTGACTTACCTCCTTGTCTCTCAACTCTCTCTGCATATTCTTCAAGTACTCAATCAGCAGCTCGTTCAGCGCGAGCAGCCAGCCGACATCCGGGGCGCGCTCCCGGATGGTTTGGGACAGTTCGGGGAGCCAGTCCAAATGCTCGTCGATGAAAGTGCAGGCATCGGCGGGCGTGGAATGCTCGACCAGCAGGGCCAAGAACCCGAGCAGCAACGAAAGGTGGTCGGGCGGCAAGATGTTCTGAGGATCAAGCTCGATACCGAGGCTCTGATAGAGGTAACGCATGTGGGCGGCACTGTCCGAATCGTAAAACCCGGTATCATGCGCAAAAGTCAGCTGTGCGCCCGCGATCTCTGTCCAGCGCCGATAGAGCGACTCTACGGCGACGATGCTCCCACGCAGCCCGCCGACAAAACGGCGGTCGGCAAAATCCGAGAAATCAGGGTAACTTGGGAGATCGACCTGTTGGGGGCAGCTGGCCACGCTATTGATGCTGGCCACAAAGTCGGCACGAGCCTCTGGCGTTGCCAAGGCCTGCCATTCCGCTTCGCTTGAGCGGTAATAAAAAAGGGAGAAAAGCCCTAGCTCCTCGACCCAGACGGTACGGTCGCTACGCTCTTCGGGTTCCATTAGGGCCTCGGCCTCCTCCACTCCTCTTGCCCCCCCCCGTTCGCTGATCTGTGCCGCCAGCATCTTTTTTGTCACCCCAGACAATGCTTTGACGCGGCCATCAGCGATCTTCTGAGCCCATGCACTTTTCAGTGTTTTGTAGCTCTAGTTGCCTATTGTACTATGTCTGTATGATTAGTGTTGTCGAAATGTAAAAATGTTTGTGTGGTTTATTTTATCTTTTGAACGGCGTGGGTTTCTGCCCGTTACCCGCTCTGGGCGGCTGGCCAAGGCCTCTGCCGCACCGTCTGCACAAAGCCGCAACGCTTGGCCAGCCATGCTGCTAAACTATCATCAATCCATTTTTTCTTTGCCGCAAACGGCTTGGGTCTAAAACTGAGCGCACCCTCAAGACGATGGGACTCGTACTGGCATGGCCTTAGAATTATCGATCACAGATCTTGCCTATACCGGCTATGGCCTGGGGCACCTCGAGGACGGGCGGGTGGCCTTTGTCAGCGGGGCCGTCCCGGGCGACCAGATGCGCGTGAACATCACCCAAGACAAGGGCCGCTATGTCTTTGCCGAGCCAGCTGAGATCTTAACGCCCTCAGATGACCGCCTTCCAGCGGTCTGCCCGCATGCCGATGAATGCGGCGGCTGCCCCTGGCAGGCCGTCTCGTACCCGGTCCAGCTGGACTACAAGTGGCGCTTCGTGGTCAGCGCCTTAGGGCGCACCGCCAAAGTCAAAAAGCCCGAGCTCTTGGTCAGCGAGATCGAGCCCTCAAAGAAGTGCTGGGGCTACCGCAACAAGATGGAGTTCGGCTTTGGCCGGCGCAGCGAAGGCCTGCGCCTGGGCATCCACCGGCCGCGTTCGAACCAACTGGTGCCAATCAAGCGCTGCCTGCTTTTGCCGGTCGGCTCTGAAGACCTGCCCCGCCAGCTCTCGGGGAGCCTGAACTACCTCTTTGCCGAAGCCCTGCCCTTGCCCTATCGCATCCAAGTGCGCATCTCAGAGCGCAGCGGCTTTAGCGAGCTGGCGCTCTGGAGCCTGCCTGGGCCGCTCAAAAGGGGCTTTGTGGCCCAGGTGCTCTCGCAGGTCAAGGGGTTCCAAAGCATCGTGCGGGTGCTGACCAAGACCCCAAAAGAGCGCCAGAACATCAAGAAGGTCGAGGTCTTGCAAGGCCGCGGGCATTGGCTTGAGGACTTCTTGGGGTTTCGGCTGCGGGTCTCTGCTCCCTCATTCTTTCAGGTCAATACGCCGGTGGCCGAGCAGCTGGTGGGCTATGCCATCGAGCAGCTTGAGCCAGCCGGGGCCAAGGTCTGGGACCTCTATTGCGGGGTCGGCAGCTTTACGCTGCCCCTGATTGGCGCCGGGGCGCGCCTGAGCGCTTGCGAGATCGCCGGGTCGAGCCTGCGCGACCTGCAATCGAACCTCAAGTTCTCGAGCTCTAAGGCCATCGTCGAGAGCGGCGACGTCAAGACCGGCATCAAGCGCCTGCCCAAGGCCAAGAAGGCGATCATCGACCCGCCCCGCAGCGGCCTCAGCCCCGAGGCCCGCCAGGCCCTGATCGAGTCGTCGGTGCGGCATCTCGTCTATGTCTCGTGCGACCCCCAGACGTTGGCCCGCGACTGCGCCGAGCTGATTGCCTCGGGCTTTACCCTGAATGCCGCCAAGCCCTTCGACCTCTTTCCCCAGACCTACCATGTCGAGACTGTCGCAACCTTGACGCGTTAAGTATACTGATATCAAGAACAGCAACCATCAGGGGTAAAAGGAGGGTTTTGATGACTGAGAAAAACGATCTGCTCATCCGCCTGGCCACGCCTGAAGACTCCGAGGGAGTGCTCCGCATCTACGAGCCGTTTGTGGCGGACTCGGCCGTGACCTTCACATCGAGCATTCCCACGGCCGCTGAGATCGCCCAGCAGATCCGCTCCACCGAGGCGCAGTTCCCCTACCTGGTCTGCACCAAGGGCGACGAGGTGATCGGCTACGCCTACGCCAACACGGTGCGCCCGCGCGAGGCCTACCGCTGGAATGCCGAGCTCTCGATCTATCTGGACGACCGCTTTCACCGCCTGGGCATCGCCACGGCGCTCTACACGGCCCTGCTCCAGATCTTGCGCTCGCAGGGCTATGTCAACCTTTACGCCGTAATCACGCTGCCCAACGACCCGAGCATCGCCTTGCACCGCCACTTTGGCTTCAAAGAGATCGGCGTGCACGAGAAGACGGGCTATAAACTGGGAGAATGGCGTGACGTGGTCTGGATGCACTACCGTATCGAAGGCGCGGCCGACCCCCAGACGCATGGCCTGCCGACGCCGCTGGCCGAGTTGCGTAAAAACGAGATCGAGACAGCGCTGGGGATGGCCACGGCCTTGCTGCGCGGTGTCTGAAAGCCTGGTGACCGAGAGATGAGCGAGCTTCTTGGCCTGCAAAGCGGATCGGCCGCCCGCCTGCCCAATGGTGTGCTGATCGGGCACCACGAGGACCTTGAGGGCGGCAGCGGCTGCACGGTCCTGATCTACCCCGAGGGGGCGACTGGGGCTGTCTCTGTCCGCGGCTCGGCCCCAGCCACGCGCGAGACCGACCTCTTGGACCCCGTCAACACCGTTGATGTCATACATGCCGTGGTCTTGTCCGGGGGCAGCGCCTTTGGCCTCGACAGCGCCTCGGGCGTGATGTCGTATTTGCGCGAAGAAGGCATCGGCCTGGCCTTTGCCGGCCAATGCGTGCCCATCGTCAGCGCCGCCTGCATCTTTGACCTGCTGATCGGCAAGCCGGTCTGCCCGAATGCGGCCTGGGGCGAGGCCGCCGCCGCCAGCGCCGGCCACCGTATCAGCACCGGCAACGTCGGTGCTGGGACGGGTGCCAGCGTAGGCAAGCTCTTAGGCATCGATTGGGCGACCAAGAGCGGCCTGGGCGCCGCCAGCGTGCAGATCGGCGATCTGGTAATCGCCGTCATAGCCGTTGTCAACGCCCTCGGGTCGGTCTCTTCGGGGCCACGCAGCCGGCTTTTGGCCGGTGTCCGCGACCCGCTGCGGCCACTCAGCCTGCTCGACCCCTACCAGGTCTTGCTTGGCCAGGCCAGCGAGGCCGAGAAGGGCCTGAGCGGGCTGCTGACGAACGGCGAGCAAGAACCAGGCGCACAAGCAGCGGCCGGGCAGGGGCCAGACGGGCAAGCAGCGGCCGGGCAGGGGCCAGACGGGCAAGCAGCGGCCGGGCAGGAGCCAGGCCAGACAGCCAAGGGCGGGCCAGCCCGCCAGAACACGACGATCTCGTGCATCGTCACCAACGCCGTCTTGAACAAGCCCGAGGCCACGCGCGTCGCCAACATGGCCCACGACGGCTACGCCCGGGCGATCGAGCCCGTGCATACGGCCAACGACGGTGATGCCGTGTTTGCCCTGGCCACCAACAAGGTCCAGGTACCGTCCGATATCGTCGGCATTCTGGCCGCCCGCATCACCGAGGCGGCAATCATCAATGCCGTGGTCGATGCCGAGCCGGCCTTTGGGCTGCCGGCCAGCCGCGACCTCCTGTAAAGGGCAGCCGTCCAGGCCATATGGACCCGATCGGGCCTTCTCCCCGGTTTAATTGAACTTGAAGATCTTTTGGGCGATGCGGTAGCCCGATATGGCAATTTGGCGCCCCGGCCCGCCCGGCAGGTTGCCGGCGATGCCCAGCCCGCTGCCGCGCAGGCGGTTATAGGCCTGGGGGTCGTGCTGCTCGAGGTAGCCCCAGAGCTCTTTGCGCTGCTTCTCAGAATCGGGCTGGTTAGAGATGCGCAGCAAAATCGACGAGATAGTCATCATCATCAGCAGGTAGTGGGTCATGTAGCGGCGCAGGCGCTTGGGCTCGATCTCGTGCAGCTGAAAGGCGTCGATCATGGTGCGCGTGATAAAGAGCTGCTGGTCGATGCGGGCGATCATGATCGACTCTGAGACCGACTGCCCCTCGCGGCCGATATAGTAGTGATAAACGTCGATGTCCAGGTAATAGAGCGTTTGCACCGACGGCAGGGGCAGGTAGACGAAGATGTTATCGACGTAAAAGGTGTGGGTCGGCAGCTTCAGGCCCATCGAGCGCAACACCTCGGTGCGGTAGAAGGCGGCATGCATGAGGATGTTCTGGTACGGCTTAAAGAGCCCGACCTCGTCCCAGCAAAAGATGCGCCCGACCGGAAGTACCTTGGTAAAGCTGATGCGCCTCTGCTCGCCCAGGTGCAGCTTTTCGTAGACGTAGTTGGCTAACAGCAGGTCCGGCGAGCTGCCGCTCTCTGACAGGCCTAAGAGCGTCTTCAGGAGAAGGGCAAGGGCCTGGACGTTCAGCCAGTCGTCGGCGTCCACTACTTTAAAGTACTCGCCCTTGGCCTCGGCCAGGCCGGTGTTGACCGCACCGCCATGGCCGGCGTTGGCCTGGTGGATGGCGCGGATGGCCTGGGGCTCTTGCCTGGCCCAGTAGTCCACGCGCTCGCGCGTCTCGGCATCGGGCGAGCCGTCGTCGACGAGGATGACCTCAAAGCGGCCAGCGATACCGGCCGACCCGGCCAAGATGCTCTGCACGCAGTTATCTAAGAAGTCCGCCACCTGGTAGCAGGGGACAACATAGCTGATCAGGATGCTCATTCAGGCCTCCAGGATGCCATCGGCCAAGGCCAAGGCGCGCTCGACAATCTGGTCGATGTTGTAGTACCGGTACTCGGCCAGGCGGCCGGCCAGATAGAAGTCGGGCAGGCGCTGAAAGAGCGCTTTGTATGAGTCGTAGGCGGCCTGGTTGGCTTCGGTGAAGACCGGGTAGTAGGGTATCTGGGACTGCGGGTCAAGAAAAGCCCGCGGGTACTCTTCGGCCACCGTCGTGACCTCGAGGTCCTGGCCGGTCAGCCAGGTGTACTCGGTGGTGCGCGTATAATCCTCTGAGACCGTGAAGTTGACCGTCCCGCAGGGCTGGACGTGCTTTTGCGGGTAGCGCCGGTAAACGAAGTCGAGCGAGCGGTAGGGCAGTTGGCCAAAGCGGTAGCCGGCCAGCTCGTCTAAGGCCCCCGTGTAGATGACGAGCCCGTTGTAGGCCTTGCCCTGCAGCGTGATGGCCGTAAAAGGCGCGTCGGCCGTGTCGGCCGTGCCGCTGCCAGCCGCGCCGCCGTCTGGGCCAGCGCCAGCCACGCCCTTCTCCCCCACTGAACTCAGTTGCAGGTGCGCATCGGTCACGGCATCGGTATTCAAGAAGATGTCAATGCCTGGATAGTCGAGCAGCCTCTGAAACAGCGCGGTATAGCCCTCGGCCGGCATGCCCTGGTAACGGTCTTGAAAATAGCGGTTGTCGCGGCCGACCAAGACCGGCACACGCGCCGTTACGGCCGGGTCGATCTCTTCGGGGCTGAGCCCCCACTGCTTCATCGTGTAGTAGACGAAGACCTTCTCGTAGACATAGTCGGCCAGCTCTTTGAGCAGGCCGTTCTTTTGCTCGCGCAGCTCGAGGATCGTGACCTTGCTGCCTTCGGGGTAAGCCGCCAGCAGGGCGGCCTTGAGGGCGTCGGCCTTCTCGGTCGCAAAGCTCTGCTCGATGGAGTTCAGGTTGAAGGGCACCGGTATGTAGTTGCCGTCGATAAAGGCCAGGACCTCGTGCCGATAGGCCAGCCAGTCTGTGAAGCGCGAGAGGTAGCCATGGACGCGCTCGGACCCTGTATGGTAGATATGTGGGCCAAACTCGTGGATCAGCACACCCTGGCTGTCTAGGCAGTCAAAGGCATTGCCGCCGATTTGCGGCCGTCGTTCGAGGATGGCGACCCTGAGCTCGCCACGTTCGGCCAACTCACGTGCTAAAACGGACCCGGCAAAACCAGATCCGACCACCACCGCATCATAACTGACAAGATCTATCGCGTCTGGCAACGCCGCGTACGTGCAGGTCTTGGAAGCCATTATGCTCCTTGCGCATCAACTCAGGCTTGAAAGCGTTTTTCTTGTGTTGAACATTGTAGCGCTTTGGCTTTTTTGGGGTCGGCCAGGCTGGCTGCCCGAATGGCGGCCAACAGACGGCCAACAGACGGCCAACAGACGGTCGGGGCCGGCCTGCGCTTCTTACCCTAATCGGCTGTCGGCAGCTCATTATCTGCTAGCATATGCTTATCTTATCTGCCAGTTTGTGCAGATAGCAGTCAGAGTGAGATGGAAAGGATGGTTTTAGATGAGCGGCTTTTTAGAGCAGACCATTGCCCGGGCCAAATCAGACATTCAGAACATCGTCTTGCCCGAGGGCAGCGATGTGCGGACGCTCGAGGCTGCCGTCCAGGCAAGGCAGCTCGGGATTGCAAATGTCACAGTGCTCAGCGCAGGCGACAACGAGCTCTTGGGGAAATACGACCTGACGGGCATCCAGGTCATCGACCCGGCCACGTCGCCCGACGCCGAGGCCTATGCCCAAGACCTTTTTGAGATGCGCCGACAGAAGGGGCTGACCCTCGAGCAGGCCCGCGAGCTGGTCAAAGACGAGCTTTACTACGGCGTCATGATGGTGCGCAAAGGCGCGGCCGACGGCATGGTGGCCGGTGCCGCCCATGCCACCAGCGACGTTTTGCGTCCCTGCCTGCAGATCTTGAAGACGCGCCCAGGGACCAAGCTGGTCTCGTCGTTCTTTGTCATCGTCGTGCCGGATTGCGAGTTTGGGCACGAGGGCATCTTTGTCTTTGCCGACTGCGGGCTGGTGCAATACCCCGATGCCGAGGAGCTGGCCGCGATTGCCGTCAGCTCGGCCGAGAGCTTTAAAAACCTGGTCGGCGCCGAGCCGGTGGTGGCCATGCTCTCGCACTCCACCAAGGGCAGTGCCAAGGGCCAGTCCATCGACCGGGTGGTGGCCGCCACGGCACTGGCACACGAGCTCGACCCCGAGCTGGCGCTGGATGGCGAGTTTCAGTTCGATGCGGCCATCGTGCCTGCCATCGGCGCCTCTAAGGCGCCCGGCTCGACTGCGGCCGGCCTGGCCAACGTCTTGATCTTTCCCGACCTCGACTCGGGCAACATCGCCTACAAGCTGGCCCAGCGGCTGGCCAAGGCCGAGGCCTATGGGCCGGTCACGCAAGGCATCGCCAAGCCCGTCAACGACCTCTCGCGGGGCGCTTCGGCCGACGACATCGTCGGCGTCATCGCCATCACGGCCGTGCAGGCACAAGGCCAAAAAAGCAATAAATAGTCAAAGAGCAATTGCAAGAAAGCAGCGTCAGCTGTTATGGAGGCGAAAAAGAAATGAAGTTGAAATTCATCTGCTGCAATGTCTTTACCCGGATGGCCTGCCTGGCAGTCGCCCTCACAAAGAGCACGGTCGATCTGGAGTTCGTACCGATGAAGCTCCATATCGAGCCGGACCGGCTGCGCGACCGCCTGCAACAGATGATCGACCAGACCGACCAGTCCAGCGAGGACTACGACGCCATCGTGCTGGGCTTTGGTCTCTGCGGCAACTCGACGGCCGGCCTGGTGTCGCAAAAACACAAACTCGTGATACCCCGCGCCCATGACTGCTGCACCTTGTTCATGGGCTCGGTGGACAGCTACCTAAAGAGGTTCAAGGGGCATCTGAGCGCCGGCTGGAGCTGCCATGGCTACATCGAGCGCGACGATGCCCTGTGCGCGGCCACCGACATGTACGAGGCCAATGGCTTCAACCAGACCTTTGAAGAGCTGGTCGAGGCCTATGGCGAAGACGACGCCCGCTATGTCTGGGACATCATGCATCCGATCGACATCAACGAGCCGCACATCTACATCAAGGTCGACCCCTTTGAGGACATGGGCTTTTACGAGCGCTTTCAGGTCAAGGCCGAAGAAGACGAAAAGAAGCGCGATTACCACAAAGGCACCGATGTGCCCCAGGGCTCGTCACGCCTGCTCAAGAAGCTTATGGATGGCGACTGGGATGAGGAGTTCGGCGTCTTTCTGCCGGGGCAGGCGATCGAGCCCAGCTACGACCTCGAAAAGGTCTTCATCTAACACTCGGGCGGGAATGCAAGGGCCTGTTTGGGGCCCTTGCATTCCGCACCATGCAGAAGAAACGTCTCTTTTCTCCCCCTGAAAAACGTTAGAAGACGGCTTTGGGCGATTAGGTCGTAGCGTTGGCCTCGACCGGCGCCTCTGTGTCTTTGAGCTTTTTCAGGTTCTGCCATCTCGCCAATAGCCAAAGCGGGATAAAGAGGCAGATGATGACGACACCGATCAGCACGTCTGTTATACCGTAGTCGATGAGGTTCAGATAGACGGTGCCGATAATGTAGAACGGTATCTGGATGATGCCGAAGGCCAGCGCCACGCCGACCCAGATCTTGGGCGCGTGAAAGACCTGCGCGTCATCGATCTTTTGGTTTTTGAAGTTGCGCGAGGCCTTGACATAGGCAAACAGGGCAAGCCCGTTGGCGATCACGTAGCCCAAGGCCGCGGCCGCCAGAATCGAGCCGGCCGAATCGCCTAGGGCGATGATGCCCAAATTCAAGATAGACACCGTGACCATGCCGCCCATTGGCACGCCATGCTTGTTGCGCTTGCCAAAGATCTTTTGGATGTTGCCTTCTTCGGCCATGCTGGCCATTGCGCTGCCCGAGCCTAAAAGCGCCGTTTGGATGATCATGACCATGGCGGCCAAGAGCATGATGATCGAGATAATGGCCCCGATGTTGCCCATCGAGATCTGTGCCAAGGCCAGCATCGGGTCGTTGTAGTTGGCGGCCAGGCCGTCCATCCCCAGCACCCCGGTACAGGCCGTCTGCACTAAAAAGTACGAGAAGATGCAGACCAGGCCGCAACCGAAGAGCGCCTTGGGGATATCTTTGCGCGGCTTCTTGTACTGCGGTGCATAGATGGCCGCGGCCTCAAAGCCGCAGGCGCTCCATTGCGCCAGCGCCAGTATCCCGATAAAGAAGATCACCCCGGTGGCGTTCCAGCTCCAATCGGTCGGAAACATATGCTGGGTGATGTTGGACATCTGAAAGTGCCCGCTGAAAAGCCCGGCGATCGAGATCACGAAAAGCGGTACCAACGACAGCACCGCCAGCACATAGCCGACCACGGCGCCACCGCCAAAGCCGGCATAGTTGACCAGCATCAGCGCCGAAAAGACGAGCACGCCGACAGCCAATGAGATGACTTTAGAGAACCAGGGGTTGGTGGCCGCAAAATCGTTCATCACCGGAATGATGCTGATCAGGTAATTGCCGATCAAGATGGCAAAGACCGAGAGCACGGCGTTCCAGGTAAACCAGTAGTTCCAGGCACAAAAGCCGCCGATGAACTTGCCTAACCCGTATTGGTTCTTCTTCTCTCCCCCAAAGACCGCTTGCACGAAACCCGGTATGCCGATGGCATTCGGATAGCGCGAGGCCAGTTCGCCATAGGCGATGATCTGCATAAAGCCCTGAAAGACCGAGAGCATCCAGATGACGATGGCAAAAGCGCCGATCATGCTAGAGAAGACAGTGATAGACGGCAGAATCAAGACGGGCACGCCCAGGGCAATGGCCAGGCCGTGCCGCCAGCTCAAAGTCCGGTTGGGATCGTTGATACTGAGATCAACAGCGCTGTCTGCTGTTCTGCTCATCTTTTCGCCTCCCCTCGGCCAAGTCTATCGCCAAATATTCAATATGCATATTTGACCCTCCTAATTCATACCCCTCAAGCTTGCCCTCGCTTACTTGCCGACCA
Organism: Coriobacteriia bacterium; assembly: GCA_009779015.1. GTDB lineage: Bacteria > Actinomycetota > Coriobacteriia > Coriobacteriales > UBA8131 > WRFC01. The sequence continues at coordinate 14,078 of WRFC01000004.1, forward strand.
GTGCCTGCGCGGCATCGGCGGCTGAAGCAGCATCGATCGCATACTTGTCTGCACCGATGTCGCGGCAGTACTTATCGGTGATCGGAGTACCGCCGACCATCACCTTGACCTGGTCGCGCAGACCGGCGGCGGTCAAGGCCTCGACGACCTTGCCCATTTGCGCCATCGTCGTGGTCAGCATCGCCGACAAGGCCACGAGCTGCGCCTTGTGCTCTTTGACGGCCTGGACGATGGCTTCGGCCTTGACGTCTGCCCCGAGGTCGAGGCAGTCGAAGCCGACTCCCTCCATCATCAGTTTGACGAGGTTCTTGCCAATATCGTGGAGGTCGCCTTCGACCGTGCAGATCACGACCCGGCCGATTGGCTCGACGCCTTCGCTGACCAGCAGCGGCTTTAAGATCTCAACGCCGACGTTCAAGGCCTTGGCCGAGATCATGACCTCGGGCACAAAGACCTCATTGTTCTTGAACCGCTCGCCGACCACGGCCATGCCGGGCAGCAAGCCATCGTCCAAGACCTGTTGGGCCGTGGCTCCCCCGTCCAGGGCGCTATGCACGACTTCTGCAACTTCTTTTGCCTTGCCTTGTTGGACCAACAAAGACAGATCTTCAAATACGCTCACAATGTCTCCTTTCCTCTTTTGCCTGCAATCTGGCTCTGGCGCTTTTATGGCCACGCCAGAAGAGCGCTGTTCAAGTCCTTGACCGGCTGCCTTTGCCGGGGCCGTTTGGCCAGCGCGCCTACGCCGGCCAGGTTGGCCGCTCATCCTTCTCTGCTGGCTTTTGGCTTTGCGGCCCGCGCGCGCCTACGCTCGCACCTTTACGCCAAAACGCCTGCAGGTCAGTCAGGGCAAATACGGCAGCCGGCCCTGGCTTTTGCTTTTAGAGCAGCTCTTTCTCGGCCTCGCCGATGATCGACTTGATCTTGTCCGCCACGTCCTTCTCCAGAGGCTCTGGCTTGTGGTTGCTGAGGATCTCTTGAGCCTTGGCGTGTGCGCGGTCAAAGACGTTGAGCGATCCTGCGATCTCCCAGTTTGCCCTGTTCACGCGGTCAAAGAGGCTCGAGAGTGACGACTCGCTGGCCATAAAGTCCAGTGTGTGCTGCTCGCCCAGGTAAACGCCGCCCTGGCCGACGCTGTCGATCGTGTCAACGCCCAGTGTGGCGTCGTTGACCGGGATGCCGGCCAGCACGCGGTTGCACATCTTGACGATCTCGCAATCGATCAAGAGCTGCTCGTGCGAGAACGTCATCCCCAGGTCCAGCATACCCAGACCGTAGATCAGGTTGACGCCTGCCATAGCGGGGAGAAGTGCCGTGATGGTCTTCTCGTGGCCGGCCTGGGCGTCGACGACCTTTGAATCTGCCTAGGCACCGGCAGTGTAGCTGGGCAGGTTGTAGTACTGGGCCAGGGCACCGACTGCGGCACTGATCATGCCGAGCTCGGGGGCGCCAACCGGGGCGGTCATGCAGCGCATGTCAAACGTCGTGGTCGAGCTGCCGTAGAGGACCGGCGCGCCCTTGCAGGTGAGCTGGGCGAGCACGATGCCGCCGAGCACCTCGCAGTTGTGGACGACCAGCGTGCCGGCCACCGTGACCGGGGTCGTACCGCCGGCCAGACCCATCGAAAGGACGTTGATCGGAATGCCCGCGCGGGCGAATTCCATGATGATCTCGCTGCCTTCGTTGGACATCTGGAGCGGGCTGGTCGGGCAGATCAGCGCAGAGACGACGGGGCGGGCACGGAGCTTGTCCTCGCCGCCGGCGATGGCCGCACCCATCTCGATGAACCGGCGCGCGCCTTTGCCGCCGCCCAAGTCGATGTGGTGGCAGTGCTTGGTCGTGTTGCTCAAAAAGGCCTCGGCCGAGATCAGGTCGCCGACCTCGGGCGGGCAATCGCGCCCGACAACCGCCTGCGAATAGACGTCGACGTCATCCAGGGCGTCGCAGATCAGCGCCGTGTCGCCCACGTCTTTGACCGTCGTGTCCCTGAACTCGCCACTGAAGGCATCGTAGATCTTGATGCCGGCGCCAAAGTTCGTCCAGGCCACGCGGTTGCCGGCCAGTACCCGGTCGTGCTTGGGGTCGCGTCCCGCCAATAGCACATGGCTGGGTGCCGAGGCGATGGCCTCGTTAACGATGTGCTCTGGGATCTTGACGATGCGTGTCGCCATATCGACGTCGCAGCCGCCGTCTTTTAAGACCTTTAGGGCCTCGTCATTGTGGAACTTCAGGCCTGTGTTCCTGAAGACCTCAAGGCTGGCCTGGTGGATCGCCTGCAGCTCGTCGTGCGTAAAGAAGTCGACACTAAAGCCCTCTTTGGGAAAATAAGAGGCTTTCTGCGTCCTTGTTGCCATGTTCGCTCCTTTCTGGTTCTTACTATTCCTTGATCGCCCCGTTGAGTATTCATCTGCTGAGCCCGCCCACCAGGCCCGCAGCACCGTTCTTTGGAATGCTGATATAAACCGATCGTATCGGCTGATATACCGCATATCTGCATAATATGGTTGAATTGTGAGTCGACTTCACGCCATCCACTTGCAATATACACCGTGTATGGCCTACATGGTCAAGTATGGATTTTGGCTTTTTTTATTCGCCTGAAGTTGGCCCGAGCGAGGCCGGTTATTTTATTAAAGCTTGATGGGCAGATAGGTCTCGATGTACATATAAGTCGTATCCTCGACAAAGTAAGGAAAAAAATATGTCACGAAAATACGTCCAGAGATGTAAAAATTATGTTCGTCTGCCCAGTCAATGGCCGGCTTGATGAGGGACGGGTCATCGGCGCTCTTGGTCGTCAGGCTGGTGCTATAAACACATGTACAGCCCTCGATGCGCTCACCCTCGTTGTTAAAACAGTCCAGTGCATCGTTGCCAATGTACTTGGCATCGCGCTCAAACACGAGCACCCAGCGCTTTTTATGGTTTAACGCCTGGCCGCTGAACCCAAACTCCGAGGCGCCGTAGGTGATCGGGTAGATCTTATGGTCAAGCATAAAATAATAAGGAAAGGGAAAGAGGTAGGCGGTCTCGAGCCGGCTCAAGGTGATGTGGTCCTTATACTTCTGGTGCCTCTTGATCATCTCGCGGTTAAAGATCAGGGTCTTGCGCTGTTGGTTGCGTAACTGCACTTCATCGTTCAGAAACCCCAACTGCTTGTCCGCCATCGACTCCATCAAGCCGATGTCGGTCGTCTCTAGCAGCTGCCCCACTTCTTCGAGCGCAAAGCCGAGCTTCTCGCGGTAATAGATGATCTGCGAGATGCGCATGATATCTTCGAATGTATAAAAATAATACCCGCTCTTATCATCTTTAGAGACACTGAACAAGCCGCGGTCCATGTAGTAACGGATTTTAGTGCGTGGGATGCCAAGCAGTTGCTCAACTTCGATAATCGAGTATCTATCCTGTCTTATCATCGTGATGCTCTTTCGTAACAGATTGGCTGAGCACGGCATTATCTTGCAATTGATGTTCAGGTTTGAGAGTCTCGGCCCCACTAGCACGCTTCAAAGTTGAAATTCAACTGTAACGTATCATCTGCATCTTGATCTGTCAATTAACAATCCGCTTAGCTGCTGTCTGCGGATTTTAAGCGTTCGTCTAATACCATTGGCCCGCCTGATGCCGACGGCCAGGGGCTGGCCGAGTCTGGGTTGCCCAACGCTTTTCTATCGAAATAGAAGGTCAATAAAACCGTGTTGTAACAACACGGTTTTTTTGCCAAAAGCTTGGCCGACCGGCCCTTTGCCTCAGACCGGCATATATTGGGCACCCGAAAAAGAGAAACAGGCCCCCGATTGGTACCGGGGGCCTGTGCTTGGCCTGAGCGATTGTCGAGGGCCAGGGTTGAGGGCCAGGCTGGGGCAGGGTTTTATCCGCTGCCTTATTGCTGGCTTGTTGTGGCGTCCGACCCCAGCGTCGCATTCAGGGTAATTGTCTGGTCGCCCCGTTGGACCTCGATCGTGATAGCGTCCCCGACCAGGTGCCCGCGCACAGCGATGATCGCCGAAGTCGCGGAGTCAATGGATGTGCCATCGATCTTGGTGATGATATCGCCAGTTTGGATGCCGGCCGTCTCGGCCGGAGAGCCTGAGACCACTGATTGCACCAGGGCGCCGGTATCGCTGGAGGTGCTGAGCTGGCTGGACGAAGAAGAGCTGACGTCGCTTAAGCTGACCCCTAAGAAGGCGTGCTCGACGGTTTTGCCAGCCATGATCTGATTGGCCACGTTCATGGCAAAATTACTCGGGATGGCAAAACCGACACCGGCGGAAGAGTCTGTGGACGAGCTGATCAGCGTGTTTATCCCAATCAGCTTGCCTTCGGAGTTGACGAGGGCGCCGCCAGAATTGCCCGGGTTGATGGCCGCGTCGGTCTGGATCAGGTTGGCATAGATAGTCGTGCCGCTCATCGACTCCATCGTCGTGGACCTGAAGAGTGCCGAGACAACGCCGGTGGAGACCGATTTATCGAGGCCAAAGGGGCTGCCCAGGGCCATCACCCATTGCCCGACACGAACACTGTCAGAATCGGCCACTTCGATCGGGGTCAGGCCGGTGGCATCGACCTTGACGACGGCCAGGTCTGAAGACGGGTCGGTCCCGACAACCGTGGCCTGAAGCTGCTGGTCATCGCTGATGCGCACCATCAATTGGTCAGCGCCTTCGACAACGTGGTAGTTAGTGAGGATGTACCCGTCGGCAGTCAAAATGACGCCAGAGCCCAGCCCGACTTCTTGGAGCGTACCGGTGTTCGCTGAATCGCTCCCTGAGTTGGGCGAATAGTTGTAAGAGTAACCACGCGAATTGGCGGCCTCATAGATATTTATGTTTACCACTGAAGGCAGCGTTTTGGCGGCAACGGCC
>WRFC01000005.1 GCA_009779015.1 Coriobacteriia bacterium
GCGCTCTACGGCGCGCATTACGAATGCCTGATCGCCGAGCGCGCCGGGCAGCCGCGCGACACGGTCGTCACGGTCTGCGGCAAGCACTGCGAGAGCGGCGACGTGGTGGCCATCGACGCCTCGCTGCAACGCCCACAAGCGGGTGACACGCTGGTGGTTTGCACGACTGGCGCCTACAACCGCTCGATGGCCAGCAACTACAACTGCCAGCCTCGGCCGGCTGTCTTTTGGGTCAAAGACGGCCAGGCCCGCGCGGTGCTGCGGCGCGAGACATATGAAGACTTACAGATCTGCGAGGTAGAAGAATGAAGAAGATCAATGTCGGCATCGTCGGGCTTGGGACAGTCGGGCAGGGGGCGATCGAGATCCTCCAAAAGCACCATGCCGACTTCTGCCGTGACCAAGAGGTCGACCTCCAACTGGTCGCCGTCAGCTCGCGGCACGACCAGGCGGCACATGCGCTCGGCCTGCTGGACATCTACAGCGCCGACCTCGCCCATGTCACCCAGAACCCCGAGGTCGATATCGTGGTCGAGCTGATCGGCGGCGTTGACGCGGCCTACGACTGCGTGCGTGCGGCCATCGCGGCTGGCAAGTGCGTGGTCACGGCCAACAAGGCCTTGATCGCCACACATGGCCGCGAGCTCATGCGCCTGGCCGCTGAGCAGGGCGTCGAGATCGCCTTCGAGGCCTCGGTGGGCGGCGGCATCCCGATCATCGGCCCATTGCGCCATACCCTGGCCTCCAACCGCATCGAGTCGGTGCTCGGTATCGTCAACGGCACCACTAATTACATGCTCACCCAAATGTCCTCTGGCGACCTCGATTACGCCACGGCCTTGCGCGAGGCCCAAGCCCTGGGCTATGCCGAGGCCGACCCGACGGCCGATGTCGAGGGCTATGATGCCGCAGCCAAGGCCGCCATCCTGGCGACCATTGCCTTTAACACCGATGTCCGCCTCCACCAGGTGGCCACCGAGGGCATCACCCGCCTGGCGCCAATCGACCTGGCGGCTGCGGCCAAGGCCGGCTATGCCGTCAAGCTTTTGGCCATTGCCCAGCGCGTCGGGGCCGACGGCAGCTCTGGTATCGATGTCCGCGTCCACCCCACACTTCTTCCTCAGGCCCATGCCCTGGCCTCTGTCCAGGGGGTCTTTAACGCCATCTTCGTGGTCGGCGACTTCGTCGGTGAGACGATGTTCTACGGTCGCGGTGCCGGGGCGGGGCCAGCGGCCTCCTCGGTGGTCGGCGACCTCATCGAGCTGGCGCGGCACCGGGCCTTCCGCGAAGTCGTCGCCCAGCCCATCTGGGATACCGAGGACCTGCCGGTGCTCGGCCTCGATGCCGTCCAAGGGCGCTTTTACCTGCGCCTGACGGTGGCCGATGAGCCGGGTGTCTTGTCTGCAGTGGCCGCCGTCTTGGCCAGCCATGCCATCTCCATCGCCTCGCTGACCCAGCAACAGTCCGAGCCTGGGCAGGCCGAGCTGCTCTTCTTTACGCACGAGACCGCCGAGACGGCTGTGCGCAAAGCCACCGAGGACCTCCAAAAAGCCTCGCTCTTAGCGTCCGAGGCGCTGGTCCTGCACATCCTTTAGGATTTTGGGTGATTTGGGTGATTTGGCGGGCAGAAATCAAAACCCGGCAAATCACCCCTTGCATTGTATTCGCCACTGTTATAGTATTGTTACCGCAAATTTTGACTAAGAAAATCCTCGTACATAATTCCGTGACAAGTCAAAAAGATTGAGCTATTAAGACGCTCAAAAAGAAGGGGAGAACCAGTGAAGTTCTTCGTTGACACGGCTGACTTAGACGAAATCGCTGAGGCAGCATCCTGGGGGGCGCTGGCCGGCGTCACCACAAATCCCACACTCTACGCCAAGATCGGCGGCAGCCTGAGCGGCTTTCCGGCGCACATCCAGCGTATTTGCGCATTGGTTGACGGGCCGGTCTCGGCCGAGGCCACTAAAACCACCCGTCAGGAGCTGATCGCCGAAGGGCGTGAGCTGGCGGCCTTGGCGCCCAATGTCGTCGTCAAGCTCGTGATGGGGGCAGAAGGCCTGGCCGCTTGCCGGGCCTTGGCCGACGCCGGCATCGGCGTCAACATGACATTGGTCTTCTCCGTTCCCCAGGCGCTTTTAGCCGCTCGGGCGGGCGCCCGCTACATCAGCCCGTTCGTCGGGCGGTTTGACGACATCGCCGAAGACGGCATTGCCCAGCTGGGCGAGATCGTCGATGCCCTCTCTAACTACGACTGGCAAAACGTCGGAGTAGCCGGCCAAGGGCTCGAGGTCATCGCCGCCTCCATCCGCTCGGCCCAGCATGTCACGCAGGCCGCACTGATCGGCGCCGATATCGCCACGGTGCCCTTCGCGGTCCTCAAAAAGTGCATCGAGCATCCGCTCACGGCACAGGGTATTCAAGCTTTCGAAAAAGATTGGGAAAAGGTATGCCAGGTATGAACGATAATCCAAGCTCCCGTTCTAACGACGAGAAGCCCGGCCGTCCCCGGCGGACGAAGCAAAGCACCAACAACAACGACTCTTTCAAGAACGGCTATCAATCCAACACCAGGCGCCAACGCCGACCGACCCCCTCGAACAACCAAAACCGCGAACAGGTCACCCCTCAGGCCAACCGCGAGGAACTTTCGGCCATGAAGGTGGCCGAGCTGCGCCTCAAGGCCGCCGAGCTCGAGCTCGACACCACCGACCTGAAAAAGAAGGACCAGCTGATCGAGGCCGTGCTCGAGGCCATGATCAAGGCCGAGGGCTTTGTCGATTGCGAAGGAGTGCTCGACCTTCTCCCCGAAGGCTATGGCTTTTTACGCACGAGCGGCTACCTGCCGGGCGAGAACGACGTCTATGTCGGCATGTCGCTGGTGCGCCGCAACGGCCTGCGCAAGGGCGACCAGATCACCGGCCAGGTGCGACCGGCCCGGGACAACGAGAAGTACGTCGCCCTGCATCGCATCGAGGCCGTCAACGGCGTGTCCCTCGAGGAATGCGGCCAGCGCCGGCGCTTCTCGGACCTGACGCCGGTCTACCCTAACCAGCGCCTGATCATGGAGCATGGCTCCAACACCATCACGGCCCGCGTCATCGACCTCGTGGCGCCCATCGGCATGGGCCAGCGCGGACTTATCGTCTCGCCCCCAAAGGCCGGCAAGACGACCATTTTGAAGGACATCGCAGCGGCCATCAGTGCTAATAACCCCAGCGTCTACCTTATGTGCCTGCTGGTCGACGAGCGCCCCGAAGAAGTCACCGACATGGAGCGCTCGATCCATGGCGAGGTCGTCTCCTCGACCTTCGACATGCCCTCCGAGAACCACATCGCGGTGGCCGAGCTGGTCATCGAGCGCGCCAAGCGGCTGGTCGAGAACGGCCGCGACGTCGTCATTTTGCTCGATTCGATCACACGCCTGGCGCGCGCCTACAACCTCGCCCAGCCGGCCAGCGGCCGCATCCTCTCGGGCGGCGTCGATTCCACGGCGCTCTACCCGCCCAAGCGCTTCTTGGGCGCGGCGCGCAATATCGAGGACGGCGGCTCGCTGACGATCCTCGCCTCGGCCCTCATCGAGACCGGCTCCAAGATGGACGAGGTCATCTTCGAGGAGTTCAAAGGCACCGGCAACATGGAGCTCAGGCTCGACCGCGACCTCGCCGATCGCCGCATCTTTCCGGCCATCGACCCGGTGGCCAGCGGCACGCGCAAAGAAGAGCTGCTCTTAGACAGCCAAGAGGCGCCGCTGATCTGGGCGGTGCGCCGCATCCTGGCCAACATGAACAATACCGAACGTGCCATGGAGATGCTCATCAAATCGCTCAAGCAGACGGCCACCAACGAAGAGTTCTTGATGCGCACAGCTAAGAAGGCCCAAGCCCGCACCGGCAGCGACATCACCGAGCTCTAAAAGCCGGGCCCCACAGCCAACCCCGGAAAGCAAGGCCCTAGCGGCACACTGCCAGTAGCCTAGAAGCCGAGTAACCAGATCGCCGAGGCCAGTCTGCCGAGGCCTACCACGCCGAGCCCCACGCCCCGCACGGCATTGGCCCAGGCGTCGGGTCAACCGGCCGTGTCCAGCCGCATCCGCAAGATGCGCATCGAGTTCAGCACCGCCAGCAGTGCAATGCCCACGTCCGCAAAGACGGCCTCCCACATGCTGATCAGCCCTAACGCCCCCAACAGCAAAAACAGCGCCTTGACCACCAGCACAAAGACGATGTTCTGCGTCACCACGCGCTGGCTCATGCGGGCGATGCGCACGGCTTCGGCCAGCTTCGACGGCTCGTCGGTCATCAGCACCACGTCAGCCGCCTCAATCGCCGCGTCCGATCCCAGCCCGCCCATGGCTATCCCCACATCGGCGCGCGCCAACGCCGGCGCGTCGTTGATGCCGTCACCCACAAAGGCCAGCCGCCCCAGCCGCCCCCCTCGGCCACGGCTACGGCCCCGGCCGCCCTTCTCCTCAAGCTCTAAGCGCTCCAAGGCCTCGATCTTCTGATGGGGGAGAAGACCGCCCAAAGCCGCATCCAGCCCCAAGGCCGCAGCTGTCTCGCTGGCCGTCTCGGCATCATCGCCCGAGAGCATCACAGTCTGCCGCACGCCCAGCCCTTTGAGGGCCAAAATGGCGTCCCGGGCATCCGGCTTGGCTTCGTCGGCCACCACGAGCGAGCCGTAAAAGGCGCCGCCCAGCGCCACATAGGCCTTGGTGCCCGCCCCTTCGACCGCCTCCACAACTGCGATCCCCCTCTCAGCCAGCAGCTCCCGGTTGCCGACCAAGGCCTCCACCCCGTCGATCAGCACGCAAACGCCCTGGCCGGCGATCTCCTGCGGCGCCTCCAGCCGTTCCGCCGCGATCGGCTGCCCGTAGGCGCGCCGCACCGAGAGCGCTATCGGGTGGTTCGAATAGGCCTCGGCCCAGGCCGCAACCTGCAACAACCCGTCCACGCTGACCCCGGGCGCCGGGTGCATGGCCACCACGTCAAAGGCCCCCCGGGTCAGCGTCCCGGTCTTGTCAAAGACCACGGTCTCCAGCTTGGCCAGTGCCTCCAGGTAGTTGCCGCCCTTGACCAAGATGCCCGCCCGCGCAGCCTTTCCGATACCGGCAAAAAAGCCCAGCGGAATCGAGATAACAAGCGCACAAGGGCACGAGATGACCAAGAAGATCAGCGCCCGCTGTATCCACTCGATCCAAGGCAGGCCAAATAAAAGCGGCGGGAGAAGGGCGATCAACACGGCCAGCCCCACGACCACGGGTGTGTAATAACGGGCAAAGCGCGTGATAAACCGCTCGGTCGGCGCCTTCTTCTGCGCGGCGTGCTCTACCAGCTCAATGATCTTCGAGGCCGTGGACTGGCCAAAGCCCTCAGTCACGCGTAGCGTTAAAACGCCGCTCAAGTTGACGCTGCCCGAGAGCACAGTGTCATCCTCGCGCACTGTCCGGGGCGCCGACTCGCCCGTCAAGGCTGTCATGTCCAGCGCCGACTGTCCCGCAACGACCGTCGCATCCAGCGGCACCCGGTCGCCTGGTTGGACGATGATCGTCTCGCCGATCGAAACGCTTTCGGGGGCGACAGTGACCAGTCCGCTGTCTTTCAGCACCCGGGCAAAGTCCGGCCGAATGTCCATCAGGTCGCTGATCGAGCGCCGCGAGCGGCGTACGGCCAGCCCTTGGAGCGCCTCGCCGACCTGGTAGAAGAGCATCACCCCGGCCGCCTCGGGCACGCTGCCCAGGCAGATAGCGCCGATCGTGGCGACCGACATCAAAAAGTTCTCGTCAAAGACCCGGCCATGCGTCAGATTGCGCCCGGCCTTCAGCAGCACCGGGCCGCCGAGCAACAAATAAGAGGCTAATAGCGCTACCCAATACAGCCAAGCGCTGGCGCCGAGCCCAAGCAGCACAAGGCCGACCACAAACAAGAGCCCGCCCCCCGCCAGCCAGAGCACCTGCCTCTGGCCGCGCAGCCCGTCATCGTCATCGTCGTCGTCGCCGTCCTCGCAGCCACAACCGCAGCCTTCGACATGCTCGTGCATGGTCGCCTCGACGTTGCAGCCGCAGCCTTTGGCATGCATGTGCGCCTCTCCGCCGCTGCTGCAGGTCTCCTCTAAAGCCTCCTCTAAAGCCCCCAGGCCAGGCTCCAGAGGCCTCTCTTGGTTATTCGTTGACATGCTCAAAGCCCATCGCCAGAATCGCCTGAACATGTTCATCTGCCAGTGCATAAAAGACATGTTTGCCTTGGCGTTCGCTTTTGACCAGGTTGGCCAATCGTAAAAGCTTTAGCTGGTGCGAGATCGCCGACTCGGTCTTGCCCAATAAAAAGGCCAGGTCGCAGACGCACAGCTGAGATTTCGAGAGCGCCCACAAGACTTGCACACGCGTCTTATCCGAGAAAGCCTTAAAAAGCATCGACAGGTCATAAAAGACATCTGGTTCGGGCATTTGCGCCTGGACTGCCTGCACCGCATCAGCATGGGTGGCATTGTCCTGGCAACTCAGCCTATCGCCGAAAAGTATCATCAGTGCTCCTTTATGGTCGTGCTTAAAGCCTCGTACTCCAAACAATTGAACAATTGAGCAGATATTCAACTATAATCCCATATGCTATCTACCTGTAACACTAATGTCAATGGGCGATGTTGTGCTAAAAGAACTTCCTCAGCGAGCGTTCTTTTGTTATAATCAAAAATTATTAATAAAGTATCGCTGCCAACGAAACAGAGAATATATGAAGCAGCCCGAGTACTTCCAAAGCACCAATACACCGCTTCGTGCGAACGCCTCAATCAACAGCCGTGGTACCAGCGCTTCGGCTTCTGCTGAGCGGCCTTTTACTCCACGCCAGGCTGGCCAGAACCGTGCGCAGGGTCAGCGGCCAAGTGCGATCGGCCAAGTGGCGCGTCTCGCACAGCAAGACAAAAGGGCTTTCGAGCCCAGTAAGCCGTCCCATGCCAAGGTCTCGGTTAGCAAGTGGGCAATCGTCTGCATAGTAGTCGGCGCCCTGCTGTTGGGCGGGCTAATCATCCGGCCATACTTCCAACAATATTGGTATGTGGTGCGTGACGGCCAATACCTCCAGGCCGTCCAGGCCGCTCAAGCCGACCATAGCGCCAAGGTCAGCAGTATCGTCCAGGCCATCCAAACGCCAATCGGCATCGAGGACCGGGCGCGTGCCGAATACGGCTGGGTGCTTCCGGGCGAGAAGGCTGTCAATGTGGTCGGTGCCACTGCAACAGGCGAGTCAGGCAGCCTGCCTGCCAATTTCAACGCCGCCGATGTCCCGTTGCCCGGCAACTGGCTAACTAACATAATCGATAAGCTTTTTGGCTATCAGATCGGCGCTTCCGGTATCTCGCTTTCTTGAGGGGTTGACCCTAGGCAAGGCCGCAACTCAAGAGACAAATGGCTGCAGAAAAGATTACACCCAGCATAGTTTGGTATATTCGGGATATTCTTTGGTAGGGGCGCAGGGACTCGAACCCTGAATCCTTTCGGAGGTGGATTTTAAGTCCACTGCGTATGCCAATTCCGCCACGCCCCCAGCCAATTGCTGGTCGCATCAAGCGACAGTCCAAAGAACACAAGTATCATAACAGAGGTAGATGGCCAGCCAGGCCGAGTTCTCGGCCAATTTTTGGGTTTTCGACGATGCCCCCACCGCTGGTCTCAACAAGCAAAACTCTGCACCTACAACACAGTTTTTCAACAATCCGCAGAAGGTCAAAAAATCTCCAAAGGCGTAATAATCTCATAAAAGATTTATAAAACTCTGCGCAATGTCGGCTGATCGATTTGGTATTATCTGAGAACCGTGAAAGACAAATCAGCCCAGTGGCGTGGTTGATACGGCTTATCTTCAGGCGAGATGAAGGCTTTTTCAGTGTTCATCGATTTGCAGGATTGGGGAGTTGCTTTGGAGGTTTTAGCTGGAATTTTGGGCTGCCTAGCGGGCGTCATCGGCGCCCTCCCTTACATCCTCTTGGGGCAAGTCATCCGCCGCAGATTCATCGAACAAGGCCCAAAGGCCATGAAACTTATCCTTTTAATCCCATTCCTCTCAGTCGTCGTCTTGCTCGGCGCCTTCATCGTCTTCTGGATGCTGGCTCCGGGGTTCTTGATGGTTTTTGCTGTTGCCGGGGTCATCGTCTTTATCGTTAGCACGGTAATGTTCACGATGCTGCGGCTGCGGCGGAATTGACGGGTGCGGAGTCTTGTCCTTTTAATGAGCTGAAAAGCAAGCGCGGCTCAGTTCGGTAGGCTCACGGTTGGCAAATAGGCTAACGGCCAAGCGTGGGCGGGGAAGAAAGCGAATGAAAAGGAGAAATGCGTGGATCCTTTTGCGCCTTTGAAGGGCGAGATAACTGATCTGATCAGCAAGGTATCGAGCGGGCCGTTGATCGGGCCGATTACGACCTTCACGCCGTATATCGTCCTCATGCTGATCTTGGCGGTCGTCATCGTCTTCACGGCTCGGCGCCAGTTGGCGCTCGTTCCCAAGAACCGCTATGTCGGTATCGTCGAGTTCTTTGTCCACTTCACACAAAACGAGATCGGCTACGGCGTCCTCGGCCCGGCTGCTCAAAAGCATATGCCCTATCTGCTCACACTTTTCCTTTTTATTCTTTTATCCAACCTCGTGGGCACCATACCCGGGCTCAAACCGGCCACCGGCACTATCGGCACGACCTTGGTGCTGGCCGCCATCTCCTTCATCTATTTCACAGTTTATGGTATCAAAGAACGCGGCGGCCTCCATTACCTGCTCTCTTTTGCGCCAAGCGGCCTTAAGCCGCTGCCATTAGCGGCTTTTATCTGGTTCTTGGAGTTCTTCTCGATGATCTTGCGTCTGCTCACACTGTCCGTCCGTCTTTTTGCCAATATGTTCGCCGGCCATCTCTTGCTCGGAGTCCTGGCCCTATTGACCACAGCGTTCATAACCCCACTGATTACCACATTCAGTGCTGCTGCCGTCCCCGTTGGGCTGGCAAGCATAATCTGGATGGTATTGCTGGTGGTCCTCTATGCCCTCGAACTATTCGTTGCCCTGGTTCAGGCCTTTGTTTTTACGCTCTTATCCAGCGTATATGTCTTCCTGGCGACCGAAGAGCACTGATCGGGCAAGTGGTTTCAGGACTTGGGGCAACAAAGCACAGCATTGTCCAGATAGATTTGGGCTCTCTCATATATAAAGAGGCATGTCGGGGTTGGGAATGATTAAAAGTTGGTGTTCGGTGCGGTTCGAAGACATATTGCGAAGAAGTGCTCGCGATATGTAAGAAGGTGTCAGGGCAACAGAGCCTTGGCTCGAAGTAAGGAGGAATTGTGGATCTCTCTAGTATGGTCATGCATCTTTCTGGTCTTGGTCTCGGGGCTATCGGGTTTGGCTTGGCGGCCATCGGTGGTGGTATCGGTGTCGGTCTTGCCGGCCATGGCGCAATGGGCGCTGTAGCCCGCCAGCCTGAGCTGTACGGCCGTATCTTCACGCTCTTTATCATGTCAGCAGCTATGTCCGAAGCTCTGGCCTTGCTCGGGTTCGTTCTTGCATTTATCGCAATGGCCGTCTAAGCATGCCTGTCGCTACAGGTCTGTTCTGGCCAACTGGAGGTGAATAAGTGAGAACAATAATAAAAAGATCGGCGGTCGCCTGCCTCTTCTCAATCGTCGCTGTCTTCAGCTTTCCGACAATGGCGTTTGCAGAATCGGGGTCATCTGGTGGCGCGTCTGGGCTGAGCCTGCTCTTCCCGACCTTGGGCGAGTGGATACCGATGCTCATCGGCTTCATCGTCCTCTGGATCATCCTGGCCAAATTCGGTTGGCCGATGTTCATCGGGATGATCGACAAGCGCAAGCAGACGATCAAAGACTCGCTCGAAAAGGCTGAGAACGCGCGCATCGAGAACCAGCGCATCCTGGACGAGCAAAAGGCCAACCTCGATGAGGCCAGGCAGCAAGGCGCCCAGATCGTCGCTGATGCCAAAAAGGCCGCCGAGATGGCCCGTGCCGATATCGAGGCCAAAGCGGCCGAAGAGGCCGAGAGTATGCTCAATCGGGCTCGCCTGACTATTGAGACCGAGAAGCGCGCGGCCATTGCCGAATTGCAGGCAACCGTTGCCGACCTCTCGATATCAGTGGTCGACCGGGTGATCGGAGAGAACCTCACCGATGCCGATCATCGGGCCATCATCGAGCGCTACGTGGCCGAGGCGGGGAGCTTCAATGACAACTAGTCCTGCAAGCACAGTCGTCGAGGTCTATGCGCGGTCGCTGGTCTTCACTGACCAGGACGCGGCCGACAACGGCCAGGCCGGGGCTGTCGATCCTCTGGCGGTGCTCGAGCTCAGTCGCCAAGTCAGCGAGGTCGTCCAATCGGTGACGGGCTCCTCCGAGCTGCGTGCCACCTTGGCCGATAAGAGCCTCGGGCTCGGTATTCGCGTAGGTGTCGTGGACGAGCTCTTCAAGGGGTCGGACGAACGCCTGCTCGCAATGCTCCACCTGATGATCGAGCGCTTTGAGCTCAAGCTCCTGGCACGCGTCGAAAGCCGTTTCATCGATCTTCTAGAGGAGCATTACAAGATCACCCTCTTTGACGTGACGACAGCAATCGGGCTCGACGACGCCTTGCGAAAAAGCATCAAAGACAAGTATTCTGCCCAGTTCGGCACCCAGATACTTCTGCGCGAGACAGTAGACCCGCGGATCAAGGGCGGAATCATCATGCAAGCAAAAGGAAAACGTATCGATGCCAGCCTGGTGTCGCAGCTGGCTCAAACCCGACACGTTTTAGCCAGTAGAACAAGCGGAGGTAGAAACTAATGGCGGAAATCACCGCAAGCGCGATTGACGCCGCGCTGCGACAGCAACTAGAGTCTGTCGAAATGAAGGTCGAATCACGTGAGGTCGGCAGTGTCATCCAAATCGGTGACGGAATCGCCTTGGTTGCGGGCTTACGCGATGCGATGGCCGGCGAGCTCCTCGAGTTTGTCAGCGAAGAGGGCAAGGTCATCTATGGCCTCGCACAAAACCTCGATGCCGAGGAAGTCGGCGCTGTTTTGCTCGGCGAAGTCACTTCGATCAAAGAAAACGACGCAGTCCGCACAACTGGGCGGGTTGTCGAGATCCCTTCCGGAGAAGGCTTTCTGGGGCGCGTCGTCAACCCCCTGGGCGAGCCAATCGATGGCAATGGCCCAATCCAGTCAGACGGCTTCCGTCCACTCGAGTTCCGGGCGCCGGGCGTTGTTGAGCGCCAGGGTGTCCAACAGCCGATGCAGACCGGTATCCTGGCCATCGATTCGATGATCCCGATCGGCCGTGGGCAGCGCGAGCTGATCATCGGCGATCGGCAGACCGGCAAGACAGCGATCGCCGTAGACACGATCATCAACTCCAAAGGCAAAGACCTGATCTGCATCTATGTGGCAATCGGCCAAAAAGCCTCGACCGTGGCCACAGTGGTCGAGACCCTTGAGCGTTACGGTGCCATGGAGTATACGATCATCGTCTCGGCCACCGCCTCAGACAGCGCCCCCTTGCAATACATCGCCCCCATGGCCGGCGCGGCTATCGGCGAGTATTTTATCTACAACGGCAAGGACGGCCAGCCAGCCAGCGCTGACAACCCTGGCCGCGACGTCCTCTGCATCTATGACGACCTTTCCAAGCAGGCTGTGGCCTATCGCCAGATGTCTTTGACACTGCGTCGTCCTCCGGGACGCGAGGCCTACCCAGGCGATGTCTTCTACCTGCACTCCCGCCTGCTCGAGCGGGCGGTCAAGCTCTCCGATAAGAACGGCGCTGGCTCACTGACAGCTTTGCCCGTCATCGAGACCCAGGCAGGCGATGTCTCGGCCTACATCCCCACAAACGTGATCTCGATCACCGATGGCCAGATATTCCTGCAGTCCGACCTTTTCTTCCAAGGCCAACGGCCGGCCGTCAATGTCGGTATCTCGGTCTCCCGCGTCGGCGGTGACGCGCAGACCAAGGCCATGAAGCAGGTCGCCGGGTCACTGCGCCTCGACCTGGCAGCCTATCGTGAGCTGGCCGCTTTCTCGCAGTTCGGCTCCGACCTCGACAAGGCCACGCAAGACCAGCTGGGCAGAGGTGCACGCATGACAGAGCTGCTCAAACAAGGGCGCTATGTGCCAATGCCCTTTGAAGAGCAGGTCATCGCGATCTTTGCCGGTAACGAGGGCTTCCTCGATGATGTCCCGATCAGCTCTGTCCTGCGTTTCCGAAACGAGCTGCTGCAATACATCCGGGCGGTGCGGCCAGAGATCGCTGAGACCATCCGGAACGAGAAAAAGCTCTCCGATGAGACGATCGAGACCTTGAAGGCCGCTATCGCTGACTTCAAGCCCCAGATCTCAACGGACCAAGATTAAGAGGTAGACACTGTGCCGAATCTGCGCGACATACAGAAACGGATAAACTCGGTCACCTCGATCAAGCAGATCACGCGCACCATGGAGATGGTGGCTACCGCCAAGATCAAGCGGGCAACAGACCGCATCGTGGCAGCCACGCCTTATGCTACAGCCATGGTAGACGTCCTGCGTAACGTCTCGCGACGGACGACACATTCCTCGAGCCCGCTCTTGAGCGATCATGACGAGATCAAGAAGATAGCCGTTATCGTCGTCGTCTCCGATCGTGGCCTCGCCGGCGGGTTCAATGCAAACGTGCTGCGTGCGACCGACCGCTTTATCCGTGAGAGAAAGTCTGAGGGGGTGGAGTGCGAGCTCGTGACTTGCGGCAAGAAGGCCACGGCTTTTTTCAATTACCGAAAGCTACCTGTCGCGTTGGCATTGCGTGACCGCTCTGCCGACCCGATGCTTGAAGATGCCCGTCGGATCTCCACCTATGTGATTGAGAGCTACACCGAAGGGAAAGTCGACCAAGTCGTGATCTTCTATAACCATGCACGTAACGTTGCCGATCAGGTCCTGACATTAGAGCAGGTACTGCCAATCACCCAGATTGACGACTACCGCCCCAGCCGGGGCACCGAAGACACCGTCTATCATGATGAGAGCGCCAAAGCTGCGGCGGCGGGTGCGCAAGAGAAGATGGCTGAGGCCATAGCTGCAGGCGAGTCGCTTGTTGATGAAGATACAGATGACTGTAACCCCTTTGAGTACGAGCCTTATGCCGAGGCTGTCCTGACATCCCTCCTGCCGGCTTACATCGAGACGCGCATCTTCCACGCACTGCTCGATTCTGCAGCCGGTGAGCAGGGCGCCCGTCGTAAGGCTATGAAATCGGCCACCGACAATGCTACTGATATGATCTCGATCTTGACGCGTATCTATAACCGTGCCCGCCAAGGTGCCATCACAACAGAGATTACCGAGATTGTTGGCGGCGCTGCCGCTTTGGAGGAAGACTGATGGAGAGCATAGAGAAGGATAGCCCCATGAATGTTGGACGCATTGTACGTGTGGTCGGCCCGGTTGTCGATGTCGAGTTCAGCGCCGAGACGATGCCGGCCATCTATAACGCCTTGACCATCGATGCCGTAACGCCAATCGGCGCTGTCTCAGTGACCGTCGAGGTCGAGATGCACCTACCGGGCAACATTGTCCGTACGGTGGCCATGTCCTCGACCGACGGCCTGCAGCGTGGCCTTGAGGTCAAAGACACCGGGTCTCCGATCCAAGTCCCAGTCGGCCCAAATACGCTGGGCCGCATCTGGAATGTCACAGGCGATCTGATCGATGGCGGCGAGATGCCAGATATCGCCGAGTATTACCCAATCCATAGACCGGCACCAATCTTCGAAGAGCTGACCACGTCAACCGAGATCTTCGAGACCGGTATCAAGGTCGTTGATCTTTTAGAGCCCTACATCAAGGGCGGCAAGACCGGCCTCTTCGGCGGTGCCGGTGTCGGCAAGACCGTCATCATCATGGAGCTGATCAACAACCTCGCCCAAGAGCACGGCGGCACATCGGTCTTCACTGGTGTCGGCGAGCGCACGCGCGAAGGCACGGCCCTTTATGAAGAGATGACTGAGTCCGGGGTCATCGAGAAGGCCTGCCTGGTCTACGGGCAGATGAACGAGCCTCCGGGAGCGCGCCTGCGCGTTGGTCTGGCCGGCCTCACCGAGGCCGAGTACTTCCGTGACCAAGGCCAAGACGTCCTCCTCTTCATCGACAACATCTTCCGCTTCACACAGGCTGGCTCTGAGGTCTCGGCGTTGCTCGGGCGCATGCCTTCGGCCGTTGGCTACCAGCCCACGCTCTCGACTGAGATGGGCGATCTGCAAGAGCGCATCACATCGACGAAGACCGGCTCTATCACCTCTGTCCAGGCCATCTACGTCCCAGCCGATGACCTTACAGACCCCGCTCCGGCGACTGCCTTTATCCACTTGGACGCCACAACAGTGCTTTCCCGCTCCATCGCCGAGCTCGGCATCTACCCGGCCGTCGACCCGCTGGCCTCCACATCAAGGGCCCTATCGGCCGAGATCCTCGGCGATGAGCATTATCGTGTTGCCGTGACCGTCCAAGAGCTGCTCCAGACTTATTCTGACCTTCAAGACATCATCGCCATCCTCGGCATGGATGAGCTTTCTGAAGACCAGAAACTGACGGTCTCTCGGGCACGCAAGGTTCAACAGTTCCTCGGGCAGCCCTTCCATGTGGCTGAGGTGTTTACAGGGAACGCCGGAAAATATGTCCGCATGGAAGACACAGTCCGCTCGTTCGCCGCAATTATTGACGGCGAATGTGACGACATTCCTGAGCAGGCCTTCCGCTACAAAGGCTCGATCGAAGAGGTCTTCGAGGCCGCTGAGAAGCTGAAGAGCGCCTAATGGCCGGCTTCAGAGTAAATGTCGTGACACCTGAGCGCCAGCTCTTTTCGGGCACAGCGCAGTTCTTGGTGGCTCCGGGCACCGAGGGGGTCTTCGGGCTTTTGACCTCTCATGCCCCGATCATGACTGCGCTGGCCTCAGGCGAGTTGAAGATCGAGTGCCTCGAGGATGGCGAGGTCGAACGCTTCGCCCTCTCTGGAGGCTTCCTCGACGGCGACGGAAAGAGCGTCACAGTTCTGGCCACCCGTGCCGAGAATATCAAATCGCATGATACAGCCGAGTTAAAGAGCCGTATCATAGACCTCGAAGCAAAGCTGCAAGCCTTATCACCTGAAGATACTGATTATGCATACCTCAAAGGAGAGCTGGTCTGGGCGGAATTGGTGACTAAGCTTGCCCAATGATCCTTGCGACGAGGGGCCTTTGGAAACTGATAGCGATATTATTCGAATCCATGGTGGGCAACCAATCACCGGTGACATAGAGGTCAGCGGTGCAAAGAACTCAGTCCTCAAACTGATGGCTGCCAGCATTCTGGCACCCGGACAGACCTGCATTCAAAACGTCCCCGTGATCTCTGACGTTATCTTGATGGGTGACGTGCTTCAGCATCTCGGGGCCGATGTAGGTTTTCTTGGCAGCTCTCTGACCATTGACTCATCCGGCGTCGACCAGATAGCGACCCCTTACGAGCTGGTCGTTAAAATGCGCGCCTCGATTGCCGTCCTTGGCCCTTTGCTGGGACGTTTCAACCATGCCCAGGTTGCCATGCCTGGCGGGTGCAACATCGGCAGCCGAAAACTCGATCTGCATATTTCAGCGCTTGAGGCCCTGGGTGTCCAGTTCGACCTCGAGGACGGGGTCATTATCGCAGACGCCGCAAACGGGCTTCACGGTGCGTCGGTCTACCTCGATTTCCCCAGTGTCGGGGCAACTGAGAACCTCATGATGGCTGCTGTCAAGGCCAAAGGCCAGACGACCATCGAGAATGCTGCCCGCGAGCCCGAGATCGTCGATCTGGCTGATTACCTGAACGCTATGGGGGCGCAGGTCTACGGTGCTGGCACACCGGTCGTCGAGATCCATGGTGTCAGCGAGCTCCGCCCAGTCGCTCGGCATCGGACTGTCGGCGACCGCATTGAGGCCGGTACATTCCTGGTCGCCGGGGCTTTGCTCGGCGGGCCGCTGCGCGCTGTCGGTGTCCGTCCAGAACATCTTCAGATGGCCTTGCTGAAACTCGAAGACATGGGTATCGAGGTCGATCGCCAAGACGATGCGGTCACTGTAGCCAGAAGCCGGCCGATCCGCCCGACAAGCATACAGACTTTGCCTTACCCGGGTTTTCCGACTGACCTGCAGACACAGTTTATGGTGCTCTGCTGCCTGGCCTCTGGCCAAAGTATGATTTCTGAGAACATCTTTGAGAACCGCTTTCAGCTCGTCAACGAGCTTGTGCGGATGGGGGCTCAGATCGACGCCCAAGGGCATTTTGCCCATATCCAGGGCGTACCTGCCCTTTTCGGGGCTCCTGTCCAGGCAACAGAACTGCGCGGCGGCGCAGCCCTGGTCCTGGCCGGCCTGGTTGCTGACGGGCAAACCGAGATCACCGGGCTCTCCCATATCGATCGCGGCTACGAGCATCTGACCAAAAAACTCCAAGCGCTGGGTGCCGATATCACGCGCTACACTCCCGAGAAAAAAGGCGCAGATTCTTAAAGGCAAGCAGAGGCCCAGCCTCCGAAAACCGGTGGGTGCCCGGTGTTTGATCAGACCGCCAACGAAACCGTCATATAACAATAGGCCAACCACAGCGTTCGGGCATACAGCGTTCGGCTATCATATCCACTGAGTGAAAAACACTTCTCTCTTTCATCGGCAAGGCAAGGTATGTCGATACCGATGGCTCAGGAGGGCGGTAAGGAGAAAATTTCGTTTCCCATGGCGCGGCAGACAAAAAATAATAGGAGCAAGCCAAGGGTCGTGGACGAGGTCAATCTAGTCTCTGCGCGCTCTGCAGTCTATTCCGACCGGCATGCCTTCTCACGAAGCGCATCGGCCCAGAACTATGCCAAGACACGCCAGAAGCACCAGCGCCACAAACATGCTGCTGTTGCAATCAGCAGCGTGCTCGGTGCCTTGATAATCGCCGCTGTTGCGACGCTGGCTGTCTACTTTCTCTTTATCAAGCCGACCAATGACGCGCTCCATACATCCCTTGCTGGCGACTCCCCAGATTTCAATTCATCGGTCTACCAGGGTGTCTTCTCTACGCCGCAAGCGCCCGAAGACCCGTTTTATATGCTGCTCCTGGGCACCGATGGGCGCCCAGAAGACACGTCTTATCGCTCCGATACGATCATCCTCGCGCGCATCGACCCCAAGAACAAGCAGGTCGCCTTGATTTCAATACCAAGAGACAGCCGTGTCCAGATACCTGGGTATGGCCTCGACAAGATCAATGCTGCCTATGCCTACGGAATGATCGAGCACATCAATTATGAAAACGGAAAACGAACGACAGACAACTCTGGCCCCGCCATGGCCGTCAAGACGGTCTCGCAGTTCGCCGGGGTCAATATCTCGTATTTTGCCGAGATAGACTTCAATGGGTTCCAGAGCCTTGTCGACTCGATAGGAGGTGTCTATGTCGATGTCCCTGTAGCTATTAAGAACGATCCAGACTCCGGCGGCATTGATATCGATACTGGCTATCAACAGCTTGACGGCGCGCAGGCCCTGGCCTTTGTCCGCTCCCGCAAGTTCCCCGGCTACGATGACTACCAACGTCAGGCCGACCAACGCATATTCCTGCAGGCCCTGGCCGCCCAGATCCTCGCTTCTGACCCGGTCACGATCACCAAGTCGGTCGGACAGCTGGCGAATATGACATACACGAATATGAACGTTCAAGATATCGCAGCGATTGCCGTGTCTTTGCGCGGCATGCAGGAGAACGGCATCTATACCTATTCGGTCCCTTCAACGACCCAGACGATCAGCGGCGTCTCTTACGTCATTCCCGACACAACTGCCTGGCAAGAGCTGATGGCCAGCATCGATAGTGGCATCTACCCGACGCCAGCCAGCGGCGAACGCTATCAGGCGGTCAGTCCAGACTCCTACAACGCCTGGGCGTCAAGCACAGACAGCAGTACCGGCGGCAGCGTTGACCAAAGCACCATTCAGCAGAACTTCCTCAATAACGGCCTGCTCGATTCAACACAGACGCCCAATTACACCGTTACCGTACGCAATGGCTGTGGTACCGCAGGGGCCGCCACAGCTGTCAGTGACCTTTTGGTCTTAGCGGGCTATAAGAAGGGCGATGTTGGTAACACGAACTCCTACGTCTATGATCAGACCCTCATAATCTATAAGAACGATTCAGATAAAGCTGCTGCTGACGATATCAATGCGCGCTTAGGCTATGGCACCGTCATACCCTCAGCAGGGCGATATACCTTTACCGGCAATGTCCTGGTCGTCGTCGGGGGCGACTTTCCGTACGCGACATCATCAAGTAACTAGCTACCTAGTCTGACCTGTCGTCTATCGATCCAGACCTTTAAGGGCCTGATCCATCGATCCTGAGCGAAAGACAGACAGGTCTATAGCAACAAAGTCAAACCCAAGCCCTCTAAACACAGCCTCGACTTGAGATCTAAACCCTTTGTCTGAAAAGCGTTGCCAGTCCTCTTCGGTGACTTCGATGCGTGCCAGGCCGCTATGGCTGCGCACACGAAAGC
>WRFC01000006.1 GCA_009779015.1 Coriobacteriia bacterium
GCGGGAGCCGAGCGCGCCTGGCTGAGCCCCGAGCTGACCCTCGCCCAAATTTCCGAGGTCTCGGCCGAGACCCCGATCACGCTCGGCCTGACAGTCTTTGGCCAGCAAGAGCTGATGGTCACAGAGCACTGCATCTTGATGGCACAAGGCCCCTGCGACCAGCGCTGCGAGTCTTGTGCGCGGCGCAAGTCGCCCCGCCTGCTGCGTGACGAGAAGGGCTATGAGTTTTCTGTTAAGACCGACCAGTTTGGGCGCTCGCACCTTTACAACTCTTACGCCCTTGACTTGGTCCCGCTGCTGCCACAGCTGGTCACGGCCGGCCTGAACAGCTTTTTGGTCGACGCCACACTGCTCAACAACCGCGACCTCAGCGCCGAGGTCGCACGCGCCGCACACGGCCTCGACCTGGCACTGCACAAGAACGGCAGCCTGCCCAAACGCGAAGGCTACACCACCGGCCACCTCTTCAGGGGCGTCTTCTAAGAGTCCCCAGGCCTGGTGACGGTTGACGGCCTTTCTCCACTTGGTTGTTTTTACAACGTAACAGCAGAGGCCAACTATGTTTTACTGGGGCTCGTGAGATTTTGCAATTGCCAGCCTGGGAAAGGAAAGACCATGAAACGGACCATCATCAATATTGATGCAAATAAATGCAACGGCTGCGGCCTCTGTGTGGATGCTTGCTTTGAATCGGCCATCGAGCTCATCGACGGCAAGGCCGTCTTGGTGCGCGAAGATTTTTGTGATGGCCTCGGCAACTGCCTCCCGGCCTGCCCCGAGGACGCCATCACTTTTGAAGAGCGCGAGGCGCCGGCCTACAACGAGGCGGCCGTCGTGGCCTATCAAAACGCCAACGCGGCCGGCCAGGCGCCGCACCACGCCGACGGCCCCCACGCCCACGCCCACGCGGCCGGCCACGCCGCTGCCGCCGCTGCTGCCCAGCCGACGGGCGGATGCCCCGGCGCTGCCATGCGCGACATGCGCGCCTCGGCGCCGGCCTCGGCCTCGACCCCTGCCGCTGCCCCGGCGCCGGCTACCGCGGCTGCTTGCTGCGGCCCCGCTGACACCACGCCGACCCAAGCCAGTGTGCCCAGTGCGCTCACGACCTGGCCGATCCAGATCAAGCTCGTACCCACCGGCGCCCCCTATTTTGCCGGGGCCGACCTCTTGGTCGCCGCCGATTGCGCCGCCTTTGCCTATGGCAACTTCCACCAAGACTTCATGAAGGACCGCATCACCCTGATCGGCTGCCCCAAGCTCGACGACATCGACTACTCCGAAAAGCTTGCGATCATCCTCGCCAACAACGACATCCGCTCTCTGACGATCATCCGCATGGAGGTCCCCTGCTGCGGTGGCCTGACCTATGCCTGTGAGCAGGCCATCGCCCAAAGCGGCAAGAGTATCCCGCTGCGCACCGTGATCATCGGCATCGAAGGCGATATTCTGGCCGACGAGTAAACCCGGCTTTGCGCACGGCTACCTGGTGAGAAGCGCAGCCGCCCTTGCCCCGCCGCGCCGGCCGTCGTTTTTAGCCACACCGCCGTGCCCTGACGCGCGCCAGCATGCGTCAGTGCACGGCTTTTTGGTAGACGCGCGTTGCCCACCAGAGTGCGAGAGCGAGCAGCGGGACGATTACCACGAAGGCAATCAGCGTCTGGCTGCTGGCCAGCGTGCCGGCGGCCAGCTGGCGCGAGGCCTCGACCGTGTAATACATCGGGTTAAAGTGCGCCACCACGCGCAGCGAAAGCGGGCCGAGCGAGATCGGCAGCAGCACCCCCGAGAGCAGGGTCAGCGGCAGCTGCAGGCTCGTGACCACGGCGGCCACGCTGCTGATCTGCTTGAAGATCAGCCCCAGACTGCTTGAGCAGGCCGAGACCATGGCCGTTAAGAGGCAGAGCAAAAAGAGCAAGATCACTAGCCCCAGCAGATGCACGCTAAAACCACAGGCCAGAGAGATCAAGATGACCAGGATAGACGGTACAAGAAAGTTCACGATATCGGCCAGCACACCGCCCAGCAGCATCGCAAAGCGACTGGCCGGCGTCACCCGCAAGCGCTCGGTCACACCGCTCTGCAGCTCCCAGACCATCGTCCAGCCCGCCCCCATGCCACTTGAGAAGGCCAGCAGAGTGAGAATGCCCGGAACAAAGCTGTTGAGCACGCCGGCCATCGAGAGCGGCGGGTTGGCGATGTTGGCCAGCAACGGCGAAAAAAGCAAGATGTAGAGCAGCGGCGTCATCAGGTTGGCAATCACCCACATCGGCTGGCGCAGGTTCTCGCGCATCTTGCGCATAAAAAAGAGCCCGGTCTCGGTCGCTATCCTCATTTCTCATCCTCCCAACTGATGTCGCGCAGCGAGCGCCCGGTCTTTTCAAAAAAGACGTCGTCCAGGGTCGGTTGCTGGCCCTGCGCGTTTTTGACCTGCCCCTTCAAGGCAGCCGGGGTGCCCTCGGCGACGATCTGCCCATGATCGATGATGGCCAGCCGGTCGGCCAGCTGGTCGGCCTCATCCAGGTAATGCGTCGTTAAAAAGATCGTCATGCCGCCTTCTCTGAGCTTGCTGATGTGCTGCCAGAGGCTCAAGCGGTTCTGCGGGTCCAGCCCGGTCGTCGGCTCATCCATAAAAAGGACCTGCGGCTCGTGGATGATGCCCAAGGCAATCTCGAGGCGCCGTTTCTGGCCGCCCGAATAGGTGCGCACCTTGCGGTCGAGCAGCTCGTCTAAAGACAAAAGGCGACTCAGCTGGGCGATCTTCTGTTCGACCTGGCGCGGTGCCAGGCCATAGAGTCGGCCGGTCAGCCTGAGGTTCTCGCGGCCAGTGGCCGGCAGGTCGGCGCCCCCCAGCTGGCTGATGTAACCGATCTGCTGGCGCACCTCATGCGGGTTCTTGCTAACGTCATAGCCCGCCACCTGGGCACTGCCAGAATCTATGGATAAGAGCGTTGTGAGCATCCGTTGGCAGGTCGTCTTGCCGGCGCCGTTTGGCCCCAAGAACCCAAACACCTCGCCAGCCGCGACATAAAGCGTGACGCCGCGCACGGCCTCAACGGATGCTGCGATCGCGTCGCCGCCCGCGCCCTCGGCGCCCTCGGCGCCGCCCGTGTCGCCCACGCCGCTCGCGCCAGCCCTTTTGCGCACCTTCAGCGGAAAGCTCTTTCTCAGGTCATGCGCCTCGATTGCGTAAACCATGATGGTCTTCTCCCCTCTTGCTTTTTTGGGATAATCTATGTTAGTGTTTATCTAACAGCGTTAGTCTAACGGTGTTAAGGATACTCCCTAACACCGTTAATGTCTAGAGCAATTGCCGGTTTTTTAGGAAGTGGTAAAAAGTGGCCTTGAACAAAGAGACCATCGTTTTGACTTGCATCGCCATCTTGAACCGCGATGGTGCAGACGGCCTCTCGATGCGCACCCTCGGAAAAGAACTGGGCGTGCAGGCAGCCTCGCTCTATTGGCATTTTTCGAGCAAAGATGCGTTGTTTGGCGCGATTGCCGAGCACCTCTGCCAGCAGTACGCCTTGCCCCCCGAGAGCGGCGACCTAGAGACCGACATCATGGCCTATTTTTGCACCTACCGTGCCATGCTGCTGCCCGTGCGCGACTCGGTCACGGTCTTTGAGAACTCGCTGCCCAACACCCCCAAACGGGCCGCGCTGATTCGCGCCTTCAGCCAGAAACTGACCGAGTTCGGGGTCAGTCCCGAGAATCTGATGACCGTCTCGAACATGCTGAACAACTACGTGCTCTCGTTCACGGCCGACGAGATCCGCTTTAACAACACTTCACCTGAGCAAAAAGAGAGCTTCTACCAGCTCGTGCGCTCCGAGGGCCAGCCCGCGCAGCCTTACGAGCGCGACTTTGACGAGCAGTTTGACTTGGGATTAGAGATCATGCTGGCCGGCATCAAAGCCGTCGAAGACAGCTCTGAATAATGCATTTAAGCTCTTGACAATCAGACATAATGTGGCCATATTAAAATGAGAATTTGATATAGTCAGGAGTTTACAGCCCGTGTATATTAAACGTGCTATTGAAGGAACCGTTTTAAACATATCCGACACCTTCCCTGTCCTGCTTGTCACTGGTCCTCGGCAGGTGGGAAAGACCACCTTGCTGAAGCGGCTGGCAGATGAGGGGCGTACCTATGTTTCGCTTGATGATCCGAACATACGCAGTATGGCCAAAACCGACCCGGCATTGTTTATGCAGCGTTACACGCCACCGGTGTTGATCGATGAAATCCAATATGCTCCGCAAATTTTGCCTTACATCAAGATGAGCGTAGATAACTCTGGTCATAAGGGGGATTTTTGGTTGACCGGTTCCCAAGCGTTCCACATGATGAAGAATGTTAGCGAGTCCCTCGCTGGTCGGGTTGGTATTGTCAATTTACTGGGGTTGTCAATGAGCGAAATCAACGAGCTCCCTTCCGAGCCCTTTACCACCTCACCAACACGATTGATGACCCGTTTAAACGTAGCACAGAAAATGAGCCTCAATGACCTCTATGCTCAGATAGTCCATGGTATGTTCCCGGCATTGCATAACACTAAAACACCGCCTGATATATCTGAATTCTATCGTTCGTACATCAATACGTATCTGCAAAGAGACATCAGGGCCTTGTCTCAGGTCGCTGACGAGACATCTTTTTTGAATTTTATGATTATCGTTGCAGCGCGCACCGCTAAGCCGATCATCTATCAGGAATTGGCGGACGAAGCACAAATCAGCCAGCCGACAGCAAAAAAGTGGCTCTCGCTCTTAGTGTCGTCTGGCCTTGTAGCGTTGGTGCAACCCTACCATAACAACGTTTTGAAACGTACGCTGAAAATGCCGCTGATGCACTTCCTTGATACCGGTCTTTGTGCTTACCTGCTTAAATGGGGTGATGCCGAGACGCTAGAGCGCGGCGCTATGTCTGGAGCCTTCTTTGAAAGCTGGGTATTCTCAGAGATCTACAAAAGCTACCTGAACGCCGGAAAAGAGGCTCCGGTCTTCTATTTCCGCGATAAAGAAAAACGTGAGATAGATCTGCTTATCTATGAGAACGGCACCCTCTGTCCCATCGAAATCAAAAAGACGGCATCCCCTGGCACAAGCGCCATAAAGCATTTCAAAGTGCTCGATCCCATAACTGAGCCTGAGCGTTTTGGCATGCTCGAACAAGTGAGAACAGAGATCGGCGGGGGCGCGGTCATCTGTATGATAAATGATCTATTACCTGCGGACAAAAAGAACTGGTTTGTTCCGGCTTGGCTTGTCTAAACCTGGCGGGTTCGAATCATCGGGCCCCGATGCAGGTTCCCCCAGCAGGCCATTTGGCCTGCTGGGGGAACCTGGCGGAGAGACAGGGATTCGCCAACCGCGTCGCCGCCTGCGGCGGCTAGCGCTTGGAGGCCTCGCGCAAGCGCTCGGCCCACTCGGCTAAAACGTGCCGCCGGCACGTTTCTCACGCCTCGTGCCCTGGCGGGTTCGAATCCTGGGGCCCCGATGCAGGTTCCCCCAGCAGGCCATTTGGCCTGCTGGGGGAACCTGGCGGAGAGACAGGGATTCGAACCCTGGGAACGTGTTAGCACGCTCAACGGTTTTCGAGACCGCCGCCTTCGACCACTCAGCCATCTCTCCGCAGCTATGGTTACGCCGGTTATGCAAACACCCGTACCATGCAGCCTTATATAATACCTGAAATGCTACAAGTTAGCATCGTTTCTGGCCTATTGTTCGAGACTTGACATATCAGGCAGACCCCCTGGTAACAATATACTGTAAACTACTGATTCACCTTGAATAGAGTCAACTGATGCGCTTTGTTTTATCGGTCTAAAAGAAATAGAAATTCGAAATAATGAAGGCAACTATCAATATCCCAATCGGTGGCATGCACTGTGTCAATTGCGCACAACGTCTGGAGAAGGCCCTGGCAGCCGCACCTGGCGTCTTGCAGGCCAGTGTGAACTTTGCCACCGAAAAGGCCTTAGTCGTCTATGACCATGACCAGATCACACCCACCCGCCTCGAGCAAGTCATCAAAGGCGCCGGCTACAGCGCACTGAACTTCGATTTGGCCGACTCCACGGCTGCCGAGCTGGAGTTTCAGGCCAACGAGCAAAAAAGCCTCTGGCGGCGCTTGATCATTGCCGCCATTGCCGCGCTGCCCCTGCTCTACCTGGCTATGGCGCCGATGATCAGTAGCGCAATTCCTTATCCCCCATTTTTAGAGCCGATGAATGCGCCTCTGGCCAGCGCTTTGACCCAGTTTGTGCTTTGCGCGGTGGCCATTGCAGCCGGTTATAGCTTTTTTACCGGCGGTTTTAAGGCCGTCATCCAGCGCAGCCCCAACATGGACACCCTGATTGCCTTGGGCAGCGGCACGGCCTTTGTCTACAGCACGGCCAATACCCTGCTGATCGGCCTGGGCAACCATGCCCTGGTGCACGAGCTGTACTTTGAGGCGGCTGCCATGATTATCGCGCTGATCTCGCTGGGCAAGGCCCTCGAGCACCTGACCAAGGGCAAGGCCGGCGCCGCCTTGCGCTCGCTGATGCAGCTGGCGCCCCAGACCGCGCTGGTGCTGCGCGACGGCCAAGAGGTCGAGGTACCGGCCGCCCAAGTCGTGCCCGGCGATATCTTGGCCGTTAAGCCCGGCATGCGTATACCCGTTGACGGCCAAGTGCTCGAAGGCCAAAGCGCCGTTGATGAGAGCGCCCTGACGGGCGAGAGCCTGGCTGCCGATAAGGCGCCGGGCGACCAGGTCTTTGCGGCCACCCTGAACACCACGGGCAGCCTGCGTTTTGTTGCCCAAGAAGTGGGCAGTCAGACGGTCATGGCGCGCATCATCCAGACGGTCGAAGAGGCGCAGGGTAAAAAGGCCCCGATTGCCCGGCTGGCCGACCGGGTGGCCGGCATCTTTGTGCCTCTGGTTTTCTCGATTGCCCTGGCCGCCGCCATCCTCTGGTATTTTTTGACCGCCTTTGGCCTCTTTGCCCTGCCGCCCGATACAGGCAGCCTGGGGTTTGCCCTGCGCATCTTCATCTCGGTCCTGGTTATCGCCTGCCCCTGTGCCATGGGGCTGGCCACACCGGTGGCCATCATGGTGGGCAGCGGCGAAGGCGCCCATTGGGGCATCCTCTACCGCAGTGGCGCGGCCCTCGAGCAGGCCGGACGCATCGACACTGTGGCCTTTGACAAGACCGGCACGCTGACCGAGGGCAGCCTGCGGCTGACCGATGTCATCCCGGTGGCCGGTTTCTCGCGCTGGGGCACAAACGTCCCCGATGTACTGGCCAGCGTCAGCGATAACCGCGCGCTCTTTGCCTTGGTCGGCAACGACGATGCCATGAAGGCCCTGGTCGGCGCAGACAACAACCTGCTCTTCAGCTTGGCAGCCAGTGTCGAGACGCACTCTGAGCACCCTCTGGCCCATGCCATCCTCGCGGCCGCAGAGAGCCGGGGCACTTTGACCTGGCCGGTCACCGACTTTCAGGCGCAGCCCGGGTCGGGCGTGCGTGCCCAAGTCAACGGGCGTGACGTCTTGGCCGGCAACCGTCGGCTGATGCAAGATTCGGGGGTCGAGACCGATAGCCTGGGCAGCTTTGCCGATTCACTGTCCAAGGCCGGCAAGACCTCGGTCTTTCTGGCGGTCGATGGCGAGCTGGCCGGTATCTTGGCGTTATCTGACACGCTCAAGGCCTCAAGCCGCAGCCTCATGCGCTGGCTGGCCAAAAACGGCCTGTCCACGCTTTTGATCAGCGGCGATAACTACCACGCGGCCAGCGCGGCCGCCACAAAGCTGGGCATCGCCGAAGTCTACTCCGAGGTCTTGCCGGACGAGAAGGCACAGGTCATCGCAGGCCTGCAAGCCCAAGGCCGCCATGTGGCAATGGTCGGCGACGGCATCAACGACGCCGTTGCCCTAACCCAGGCCGACACCGGTGTGGCCATCGGCAATGGCACCGACATCGCCATCGAGTCGGCCGACATCGTCTTGATGCACGACGACCTGATCAACGTCGCCCGCGCCATCAGCCTGGCGCGGGCGACGCTGCGCACAATCAAGCAGAACCTCTTTTGGGCCTTTGCCTTCAACACCATCAGCATCCCCATCGCCGCCGGGCTGCTCTACGTCTTTGGCGGCCCGCTCTTAAACCCGATGATCTCGGCCGCTGCCATGAGCGCCAGCTCGCTGATCGTCATGGGCAACGCACTTCGGCTGCGCAGCCAGCGTCGAAAACTCGCCGCCATCACAACAACCGGCGAACCCGGCCTGGGGCCGGATATTGCGTCGAGCGCTGCGGCAAACGTCAGACCTGAAAAGAAGGCCAGCGTCACAGCCAGCGCAGCCGACCAGCAAACCAGCCAAACTACTGAAGGGTATACACATGGTTAACCAAGCACAAAAAGGTGCACGCGAGGGCAATCGTTACATCGACACGCGTGGACAGAGCCCCAAACCCCTCGAGTTCTCTGAAGTCATAATCCAGGGTCTGGCTCAAGGCGGCGGCCTGTTTGTACCGGTCACGCTGCCCCGCCTGACTCTAGACGACATCCTCGACCTCAGCCAAATGCCTTACGCTGCCCAAGGTGCGCGCATCTATGAGCACTTTGAGGTGGACTTTGCCGCCGATCAGATCGCCAGCCTGATGACCCAGGCCTACGGCCGCAACTTTGACGATCCGGCAATCGCCCCCCTGGTCAGCCTCGACGAGCAGACGCACGTGCTAGAGCTCTGGCATGGCCCGACCGCCGCTTTCAAAGACATGGCCCTGCAGTGCCTCCCCCATTTCTTCTCAGCCGCCTTAGCGCGCCAAGCCGAGGCCGGCAGCCCGCCGCCCGACCAATTGATCTTGGTCGCGACCTCAGGCGACACCGGCTCGTCGGCGCTCGAGGGGTTCAAGGACCGCGACCACGTGGGAATCATCACGTTTTATCCGGACGGCGGGGTCAGCGATATCCAGTGGCGGCAGATGGCGACGGCCGCAGGCAGCAATGTCGGTGCCTTTGGCCTACGCGGAAACTTTGACGACTGCCAGACCTCGGTCAAGGCGGCCTTTTCAGACGCCGCTTTTAACGAACGTCTGCTGCGCGAGCATCAGGTCAGCCTCTCGAGCGCCAACTCCATCAACTGGGGGCGCCTGCTGCCGCAAGTCGTCTATTACGTCAGCGCCTACGCCCGTCTCGTGGCCTCTGGCCGCTTACAAGCCGGAGAAGAGCTTGACGTCTGCGTGCCAACCGGTAACTTTGGCAACATCTTGGCCGCCTGGTATGCCCGCGAGATCGGGACCCCGATCGGACAGCTCTACTGTGCCAGCAATGAGAACCATGTGCTGACCGATTTTATCAACACCGGTGTCTATGACATCAGCCAACGCAGCTTCAAGCTAACGCCCTCGCCTTCGATGGACATTTTGATCTCGAGCAACCTCGAGCGGCAGCTCTTTGAGCTGAACGGGCGCGACCCCGAGGTCATCTGTCAGTGGATGGCCGGACTGCGCGAGCAGGGGCGCTTTGAGGTGGACAGCGAGACCTTTGACTACCTGCAGGCCGACTTCAGGGCCGATTGGGTGACCAGCGACGATGGCCTGGCCACAATCCGCCAGGTTTATGAGAAATACGGCTACTTGCTTGACCCGCATACGGCGATCGCCTATCAAGTGGCCGAGCGGCTACGCGACCACAAGCAAAAGCCAATCCTCGTTGTCGCCACCGCACATTGGGCAAAATTCGCTGCCAATGTCGCAAAAAGCCTGCTTGGCATCACGGTTGATCAAGACTTACCGGCTGAACTGCGCGACTTGAGCGGTCTGGCCTTGAACGACTGGCTCTGCGAGAGGTATGACGGCCTTACAATACCCGCGACATTAGCTGCATTGGGCGACCGCCCAGTACAGTTCAGCGAAATCTGCGACTCTAGTACACAAAGTGTCGAAGCCACAGTATTAGAATGGCTTGGGCGAAAGAAAATCTAAATCCGTTCATAGATTTGAGGAAACTATGAAAAGCATGGATCATCTTGACATGCAGGTTCGTCTAACGATTTTTTCGGATAACCAAGAGGAGGCCGGCACCTTTGGAAAGGGTGTGGCCACGCTTCTCGAAGGTATTCGCAACCATGGTTCTCTGAACGCTTCGGCCAAGCAGATCCACATGGCCTATTCCAAGGCTTGGCGCATCATCAAAGAGGCCGAATCGTGTTTGGGTTTTGCGCTTTTAGAAAGGCAGGGGGCGCTGGGTTCGACCCTGACCGACGAAGGGCTAAAGCTTCTTGATGTTTACCAGCAGCTCGAAAGCGAGTCTACGAACCAACTCGATAAAAGGTTTCACGAGCTACTGAAGATCTCTGAATAACAAACCCAGCCACCAACAGAAAAAACCAGCACTTTGACCGCAAAGGCCGGTTTAAAACAGCGCCAATAACCGGTGCCATAGCTGCAAAAAACCACAAAAACAAAGTACCCGGCCACTCCACTGACCGGGTACTTTTTAATCTCCAGCAACCTCCGCCACTAAATGTCACATGACATCACGCGATGCGACAACATTAGCTCCTATCAATAGCCACCGGTCTCGACATCGGCTTCGGCGATGCGACCCCTAAAGGTCCTGTAGATCACGATGTGATAGAGCAGCACCAAGGGCAGGCCGATGCAAGTGATAATTGTCATGGCCGTCAACGTGTAAGCCGAGTTGGACGAATTAAAGATGGTCAGCGAGCTAGCCGTGTCTGCCGCACCCGGAACAAAGAAGTAGGTGACAACGCCCGCAGGATTCATAGCGGCCGGTATCAGGTTCGGGAAGAGCGAGCCCGCTGTGATGCCAATCAGGGCAACCGGGATCAGACAACCGGCCAAGAAGGCCCAGAGGTCGTTGCGGTTGACCATGAAGAGGCGTGCCAGCACCCAACCGACAGCACAGACTGCTGCCGCCGCAAAGGCCACCGGCATAGCAATGCGGTCGGAGCCGAACTGCGGATAGACAGCCAAGAAGAAGTAGACGCTGACGAGCACGAAGACCACCAGCTGGATGATGCTGAACATCGAGCGCATCTTAATGGCGCGCTGACGCACGAGGCTCTCTAGCGGTGCCTTGAGGCAGAGCCACGACGCACCGTGTGCGATAAAGGTGACCAGCCCCATGATGGCGCAAAGCAGGGCAAACGGATTGAGCAGTGAGAAGAAGCCGCCAACATAGTCTCCGTGGCTGTTTAATACGACGCCTTGGATAACGTTTCCGATCGCTGCGCCAAAGAGCAGGGCAGGAAGCAGGCTGCCCACAAAGAACGCGCCGTTCCAGAACTTCCGCCACTTGGCATCGCGCGCTGCGTACTCGATGGCGATCGCCCTGAAAATCAAGCCGAACAAAACGAGCATGATGGCTAGATAAAAGCCCGAGAAACTCGTTGCGTAGGCCGGTGGGAAGGCCGCGAAGAGGGCGCCACCAGCCGTCAGCAGCCAAACCTCGTTGCCATCCCAGATCGGGCCAATGGCGCGACGCACGATCGCCTTCTCAGGCTCGGTCTTGGCCACAAAGGGAGAGAGGATACCCGACCCCAGGTCAAAGCCGTCAAGAATGAAGTATCCGACCAGAAGAACAGAGATCAAGAGGAACCAGAGAATCTGTAAAACCGCATGAGCATCAATTACTGCTGGCATACTCACTCACCGCCCTTCGGCTCATTATCATCAGGTGTCTTAGTATCAGGCGCCTCATTGATAGGCATGACAACCGGATCTGCCGATGCCGCGATCAAGACCGGCTCATCGGATGCCGAAGCCGGCACCGCAGCCTCTGGGCCCCTCTTGATCAGGCCGAGCACGATGCGCAGCCAGGCGATGAAGAGGATCACATAGAAGATGATGAAGAGCAGGATGGTGATGATCAGCTCAGGCGAGCTGACAATCGGCGAGACGCCGTCAGCGGTCAAGAGCAGGTTGTAAACGACCCAGGGCTGACGTCCGACCTCGGCAACCAACCAACCGGATTGGATGCACAGGAAGGGGATCAGCGGGCCAAAGACAACGAACCCGAACAGCACCTTGTTGATCTTGCCCTTGTTTGCTTTCTTCAAACCGACCCCCGCCAGGATCAGCCAGACGATGAGCAAGAAATAAAGCGCGACCATCAGGTGATAAGCCTGGAAAGTCAGGTTCACAGGCGGTGTGCCGCCCTGATAGCTTTGAAGCTTGACCCCGTCATAGGCCGCAAAACTCGTTACCGCATGCTTGAGTGTGTTCAAGCCAGGGTACGGCGTATTAAAGTTCCACGAAGCCAAGAAGCTTGTTCCGCCGGGAATGCTGATGAACGTGTGCGTGGTCTGCGTTGCGTCATCGACCCAGCCAAAGAGCGAGAGCGGTACTGCGCCATCTTGGTACTGGCCTTCCATGGCAGCCAGTTTCGAGGGCTGCTCTTCAGCCACTGCCGTGGCCTGCAGGTGGGCAAACGGGAGCATCAAAACGACTGTCACGATACCGACGATCAGGCCGGTCTTCACAAACCTCTTGCCATGCTCGATGTTGATGCCCTTCTTCAGATACCAGGCGCCCACGGCCATGGCACAGAACGAGCCGAGGATCAGCAACGAGTCAACCGTATGTAGATAGCGTGGAACCGTGGACGGGTTGAATGCGGCCGCCCAGAAGTTGTTCAGTATCGCCCGGCTGCCATCTGCGGCGATCTCAAAGCCGGCCGGGGTCTGCATCCAGGAGTTGGCAATCAAGATCCAGAGGGCCGAGAGTGCGGCACCGCCGAAGACCAACCAAGTCGAAGCCAGATAGAACTTCTTCGAGACCTTTTTTCGGCCGAAGAGGACGATGCCCAAGAAGACCGACTCTAAGAAGAAGGCCAGAAGGGCTTCTGCCGCAAGCGGGGCTCCAAAGATATCACCGACATAACGAGCATAATCAGCCCAGTTGGTACCAAAGCTGAACTCCATCGTGATACCGGTTGCCACACCGATGGCAAAGGTCGTCGTAAAGATCTTCGCCCAGAAATGTGTTGCCGCCTTGTCCTTTGGGTCCCCGGATCTGTAGTGGCGCGTCTCCATGAGCGCTGTTATCAATCCGAGACCTATGGAAAGTGGAACAAAGAGGAAATGGAAAATGATTACAAGAGCAAACTGCAGACGCGACAACATTAAGGCATCTGACAAGATATCCATCTTCCCCTCCTTTCCTTTGGTCAGCCGACTCGCGATCGGCGCTAACTTAATGCTACTCAAGCGGTAGCATTTACCTACTGTCCATAATACCTTTTGGCCGTTACCGATTCAAGGCCTGATTGTTATCATATTGTAGCAATTTGGTGGTTTTGTTGACAAAGTACAAAAATTACAGCTTACAAACTTTTACTATAAGCGAATTATCGGGCTACCCTGGTCCGCCAGCCAACCCTCGATCGCCACGAGTACGGCCGGGATGGCGTCTTCGAGCGGCAAAGAGAGGCCGATATGTGCCTCGAGGGAGTTGATCTCTTTGACCTGGACACCCAGGCAATCGACCTTTGGATCGATGCCGACCAAAGCAGCGGCCGCCAAGACATCGGTCAGCCGAAGGTCATGTGCGCCTTTGAGACCGCTATAGCTGGCCATTTGGTCAGGTGTAAAACTCAAGACCGTACCCGGAGCAAAACCGGTGTGGTCCAAGGCATCGACGATCAGGACCTTGTCCGCCGCCCGCAGGTCAGCCAGAATGGCCATCCCCATGACGCCCCGGTCGAGGACCAAGACATTGTCTGGCAGTTGATATGAAGAGAGGAGCTCGGACGCGACACGCGGCCCGAGCCCCTCATCATGCATCAGCAGGTTGCCGACGCAAAGCACCGTTAAACGGTCTAAAGTCACTTGGCGTTTGCCGTTGACTTGCTGCCGCCTTGGTCAGACTCATCCATATCGTCCTCACCGACAATAGTGTGGACCTTGGGGTCATAGACCAGGCCTTTGTGCTCTTTCCAGATGAACATCATCTTGACGGGGGCAGTACCCTCGATGAAGACCAGATAGACATGGATCATCATGAAGATCACAAAGACGCACATCAGGTAGAAGTGGATGATGCGGACGACCATGATGCCGCCGACGCCATTGGTAAAGGCCACCAAGAGCGGAGCGGTGCTAGACGGCGCCCACATGCAGAACCCGGTGAAAGCAATGCAGATAATCAAGATCGGGATAAAGACATAGGTGATCTTTTGCGGCACGCCGTACTTGGCACCCAGCGGATGGTCCTTCTGCAGGAAGAGGTAGTACTTGATCCAAGGCCAGAGCTGATGGCGGTTATCGACCTGCGGCATAAAGCTCTTGATGTCCGTTGTGACCATCCGTGTGCCGCCAGCGGGCGCCGACTTGACAAAGAAAGACGAGATCACCCTGAAGATCAGGTTCAAGATCATGGTAAAGGCAAAGAAGATGTGGGCTCCGCGTGCCACCCCCATAAAGCCAGGCATAAAGGGAAAGTGGATGTAGATACCGCTTATGATCAAGACGACGATCGAGATGAGGTTGATCCAGTGTGTGATGACATAGGGAAGCGGATGTGATTGACGATAATGTGCGAGATGTGCCATTTACCTCACCCCCCACGGGTTTGTGACGACAGAGAACTCTTTGCCCGTAGCCGGCTCGCTGAGATGGACAGAGCAGGCCACACAGGGGTCAAAGCTATGGACGAGGCGCAATGCGTGGATCGGCTTGTTCAGGTCCTCGACCGGCATACCGATCAACGCCTCTTCGATGGGGCCGCGGCGGCCCTGGTCATCGCGCGGCGAGACGTTCCACGATGTCGGGATGATGATCTGGTATTTGTCGATCATATCGCTCTTGATCTTCATGTAGTGATAGAGCGCCCCGCGTGGGGCCTCCCACATGCCGGCGCCTTCGCCGGTCTTGGTCGCAGCCTCGACAAACGTGTCGGCATTGCCCTCTTTGATGGCCAAGATCAGCTCTTCGACCCAGGTCACCATGAGGTTGGCGATGTACTGGGTCTCGATATTGCGGGCACCGGTGCGGCCCATCGTCGAGTTCAGCAGGCCGACCTGGCCGGACACCCCAAGAGCCGAAAGCACTCCGTCGATACCGGTGACGATCTCGGGGACCTTGCGGTTGTAGGCCACGAGCAGGCGCGCCAGGCCGCCGGCCTCAAACACCTGCCCGTCGTAGCGCGGCGACTTGTCCCAAGAATAGCGGGCACCATCAGCTGGATGCTGGCCGTCCGGGACGATGTACTCGTCTTTGTAGAGCGGATAGGTCTCACCGTTGCGCGGCTGCCGCCAGAGGCCGTCACCGGTCTCGTAGGCCGGATCATAGAAGCTGTGGACCGTGGTCTCTTTGATCAGGTCCTCGTTCCAATCCTGGACCGTCGTGTAGCCAGACTCTTTGAAGCTCCAAACGCCGCCGGGCAGATAGCGCTTAGAAGCATTGGCACCCGGATTTCCTTCTAAGGTGTTTGAGGCCACCGACTCAAAGACGCCCCAGGCGATGTAGTTGCCGGCGTTGCTGCCGTTCGTGAACTCATCAATATAGTAAGGGGCGATGGCCAAAGTGTCGGGGATCATCGTTGATGAGACCCAGTCAGCCAGCCTCTTGGCCCGATACAAGAGGTCATCGAGGTTCTGCTCGGTCGGCACGAACGTCGTGCCGCCCGGGATCGAGCTCATGATATGCGGCATCTTGCCGCCGATGATGCCCGAGATCTCAGAGGCCACAGCCTGCATCTCAAGCGCCTCAAGATAGTGCGCGGTGCCGATCAGGTCGAGTTCGGGCGGCAGCTTGTAGGCGTTTGACCCGTCATGCTCTTTGGCGTCAAACCAATTGCCCGAGAAAAGCGAGAGCTGCCCGTTATCGGCAAAGGCCTGCAGGCGTTTTTGCAGCCCGGCAAAGTCCGCCTCGGTCGTTCCGGCCTTGGCGGCCAGCTTGACCGCCTCTGTGACATCGGCGTTCAAGGCGTTTAAGGGGTTGACGTAATCTAGCGCGGCCAGGTTATAAAACCAGAGGATATGGGAGTGCAAGAACTGGGCGCCCTCTACGATGTTGCGGATGATGCGGGCACCGTTGGGGATTGTGATGCCATAGCTCTTATCCCCCGCCTGGCAGGCCGCATGGGCGTGGCTGACCGGGCAGACCCCGCAGATGCGCTGCGAGATGATAGCGGCATCGTAGGGGCGATGGTTCTCTAAGATCAGCTCCATGCCGCGGAACAGCCCAGCGCTTGCCCAGGCGTCTGTAACGAAGCCGTCCTGGACCTCCATGTCGATGCGCAGGTGGCCTTCGATGCGGTTCACCGGGTCGATGATCGACGAGCCGCTGGGCTTGTTGCCAGACGGCACCGTCGCGCTGATTGGCATGGCCGTGGTGGTAGCCGTGGCGGTGGCCGTGGTATCAGTGCTTGTCGTGGTGTCGGTGCTTGTCGTGCTAGCGGTGGTTGAAGTGGAATCAGGCATTATTTATCGCCTCCTTCCTTCTTTTCGCCACTGTCGGCGGTTGGGTTTTCTTGGGCCTTGCTCGCCTCTTCTGCAGCATGGGTCTTCTCGATATAGGGCTCTGACGAGCCCCGAGGCGCGATTCGGCGGTCCGGATGCTTTCTGTCCCACTTGCGATCGGTCTCGAAGGGGGCGCCGCCCTTTGTGCGCCCGGCGGCCTTCATGCCAAAGCCGTGGACGACCAGCAAAACGGCGACCACGCCACCGACCACCAAGGCTGCGGTGACCGGTTGGAAGACCAGCGAGCCGATGCGGAAGTTGCGGAAA
>WRFC01000007.1 GCA_009779015.1 Coriobacteriia bacterium
AGGCCCCAACTCCCGAACCAGTCACAAAACCCGTCTTTCAAGCCCCCTTTGTGCCACGAACTCGAAAATCCCGTGCAAACGGCCTACCCAGACAAAAAGATGCCCCCCGCCAGCCCCGGCCCCCGCCGCCCCGCCGCCCCGGCGCCCCGGCCGCCCCCGCCGCCCGCCAGCTCCTTCCCCCCCTTTTTCTTTTGCCGCCCTTTACTGGGCAACAAGCCCGTAAATGCACGACGCACAGCGCGCTCGCCCCCCGCCATCCCGAACTTGATCGTGGGCCCAAAGCGCCGCCCCTCCGACACCCTAGCCCCCGCCATCAATCCGCGCTACCCGCCGCTCTCTGTAGACAGGGGTTTGAGATGGCCGTCACAGTAAAAAGGCCACGTTTGCTTGTCCTGCCACAACTATGGCAATTTGTGGCCAAAATGCACGGATTTGCGCGCTGTATATCTTCTAAATGCCCTAAGAAAGCCAATTTGGTGTGATATACAACGTATCACACCATATTCAGCGCGCATATTCGTGCTTTTTGGCCAGAAATGGCAAATAACCTGGTTGCAGCCACTGCCAGGCCAACCAAGACCAACCAAGACCAACCAAGGCCAGCATCCGGTGCCGTCACCGGCACACTTCGTAAGAATCCGCCACACGCTGCGTCCGCTACCCGCCAACGCCCCGGCCGCCCTGCAGATCGGCTGCCGGCCGGCTCTTCTCCTCATTCTTCTGCCGGTTTTATTGGGCGGCATGCCCGTGAACGCGACCCGCGCACCGCGCGCGCTAACGTTGCACCGCGCAGCACCACCACGCCTGACCCTCCCAACCTCAACCCCACCCCAAGCGAGTAGGCCGGTGCCATAGATTATGTGAGCATGATGGCCGGTTGGGGCAGTTCGCGAGCGCGGTCTGTCTGAGCTGAGCAGCGCGAATGCGCAGGTCAGCGAGTTACCGCGCTGAACTGCCCCAACCGGCCATCGCTATGCGAGCTAATCTATGGCACCGGCCTACGAGCACCCTTTGAACTTCTCGTAGGCCTTGGGGCTGACGATCAGGCGCGCCGCACCGGGCAAGACGCGCGCCGCAAAGGGGGTCGTGGCATCCGGTGCCTCGCCATCGAACTGCAGGTAGAGGGTGGGGTCAGAGTCGACGCTGACGCTTTTGGCAAAATGCGTCTCAATGGCGTTAAAGCGGCCCGGGTTATTGCCTTCGCGGTCGAGCAAGGCCATAAAAAGGGCGGGTATCAACTGCACGGCATTATGCGACTTTAAGACAACGACCTCAAAAAGCCCGTCCCGCGCGTTGTTGGCATGGGTGATCGAGATATCCGCGTTGATGCGCGCAAAATTCAGGACGAGGACCGAGATGCCCTCGACCGTGATCTCGCCGTCCGGCAGGCCAATCGTAAAGCGCGAGAACTTTGGCGTCGGCCGGCTGAAGGCCGCC
Source organism: Coriobacteriia bacterium (assembly GCA_009779015.1). Classification (GTDB taxonomy): domain Bacteria; phylum Actinomycetota; class Coriobacteriia; order Coriobacteriales; family UBA8131; genus WRFC01. The sequence continues at coordinate 1,438 of WRFC01000007.1, forward strand.
GCCACATAAGAGCCATGCCCAAAGGCCGGTTTAAAGGCCGCTGCGGCGCGCATGATCTCGGCATCGTAGCCGGCGCCGGCAATCACCGCAAAACCGTAGGTCAGCGGCTTTCCGTTGAGCTCAAAGTCCAGCTCGCCCAAATCAAAGTCCAGGGTCATGGGCTCACGCAAGATGTCGACCAGGGCGGGGATGGTGGTCGGCAAGTCGAGGTTCATGGTCAAAAGGTTGCCGGTCCCGGCCGGAAAGGCAAAGATCGGCACCCCGGTATTGCGCAGCTCATAGCAGACCGATGAGTTTGTGCCGTCACCGCCGGCGGCCACGACCGCATCAAAGTCCGCAGCATCGCCCAGCATGTCGCCGATGCGCGTCTGGCCATTTGTGTTGCGCACGACCAGCTCGTCGCCGTCCATCGACAGTTTGCGCAGAAAGTCAAAGATCGTGCCGTCGCCTAAGCCGGCAGCCAGGTTGTTAATAATCAAGAACCGCACGGTACCTCCTTGGTTATTGGTTTTGCCAGCCCATTTTTAAAAACCATAATTATTATCTACTATAGCCAATCAGAGAATCGTGTTACCATGAAATTATGAAGAATGATCAAACATTATCGATCGAATATATTGATTCCGACGATCGTCTCCAAGAATATCTTCAAAGTATCACACCAACCGATTTATTGGCCTTGGACACTGAGTTCTTGCGTGAGAAGAGCTATTATCCCAAGCTTTGCCTGCTTCAGATGGCCACCCGAGAAAGCCTGGCCATCATCGACCCGTTGGCCAGTCTTGACCTCGAGCGGCTGAAGCCGATCTTGCTCGACCCCGGGGTCGTCAAGGTCTTTCATGCTGGGGAGCAGGACCTGGGCATCCTCTTCTCGATCATCGGCGAGCCTGTCACGCCGGTCTTTGACACACAGATTGCCTCGCAGCTCTTTGGGCTTCCCCAGCAGATCGGCCTGGCGGCCTTGGTGCACGAGTTCACCGGGGTGCGTCTGAAGAAGATCGATTCTTTCTCTGATTGGTCCATCCGCCCCCTGAAAGACGCGCAGATGCACTACGCCGCCGATGACGTGCGCTACCTGCCCCAGGTCTATCAGCAAATGGTCGACGCCCTCGACTGCACGGGCCGCCTGCATTGGTTAGAAAGCGATTTCTTAAGGCTCTCGGATATTTCGCATTATGTGGTGGACGAAGATCGCCTCTGGCGGCGCCTGAAAGGCAACTCGCACCTCAGCCTGCGCCAGATCGGGGTCCTGCGCGAGATCGCGATCTGGCGCGAGCACACAGCCCAAAAGCGCAACCAGCCGCGACAATGGGTGCTCAACGACGAGATGCTGATCGATATCGCCCGCCGCTGCCCCAAGACCGAAGACGAGCTCTTCTCGACCCGCGGGCTGGCTACCCGGATCAACAAAAAATCGGTCGGTGAGCTGCTCGAGGCCGTGCAGCGCGGGCTGACCATGGATGAGGCCGACCTGCCGCATCATGAGAACCTGGTGCCTCGGCATAACGAGATGCCGGGCATCTATGAGGCCTGTATGTCATTGGTCCACCTGCGCGCCAGCGAGCAGAAAGTCACGGCCGCAGCCCTGACCAACTCTAAAGAACTGCGCGCCCTGATCGGCGGGCAACGCCAGGGGCTGCCGCTCCTCGACGGTTGGCGCTACGAGATGGTCGGGCGCGAGCTCTTGAGCTTCTTAGAGGGAAATCTGGCGATGAGCGTCGATCATGGCCAGATCGAGGTTACGGATAGGGGACAAACCAGGCACTGATGCAGCAGAAGGCCGGCGCCTGCGCTAAACTGACAGCTTGGAGGAGGCAACAGCAACCTGGTTGCAAGCGCAAGTGCAAGCGCAAGTGCAGGCAAGGGTTTCTGGCTTCAAGACCCGTCTTCAGCCGTCTGCACCCGACCAGCCATTCAGCGCAACCAGCCATCTCAGCCCGCCAGCCTCTGAGAGTGGCCTGAAAGGGAGATAGATATGTTTGGCATGATCAGTCCCATGTACCTGCTTTTAATCGTCGCCTCATTGGTCTTAGGGTTTGGTACCCAGGCCTACATCAAAAGGCAGTACAAAAAGTACTCGCAGGTGCCCAGCCTGAGCGGCCTCACCGGCGCCCAGGCGGCGCGGCGGATGCTCGATGCCAATGGGCTGGCCAATGTCTCTGTCCAGATGGTCGGCGGCGAGCTGAGCGACCATTTTGACCCGCGCAGCAATGTCGTCTCGCTTTCCGAGGGCGTCTATAAGGGCAGCAGCATCGCCTCCACCGCTGTCGCCTGCCACGAATGCGGCCATGCCGTCCAGCACGCCCGCGCATATGCGCCCGCCCGGATCCGCAACACGATCGTCCCGGTCGTCAACTTTGCCTCTAATATCTGGATGTTCGCCCTGATCATCGGCGTGATCTTGGGTGTCATCGGCTTTGTCTGGGTCGCGGTCATCATGTATGTGGCCGTTTTGGCCTTTCAGCTCGTGACCTTGCCCGTCGAGCTTGATGCCTCAGCCCGTGCCCTGGCCTATGTCAAGGCCGGCCAAGGCAACATGCCCAGCCCCGAGACCAGCGGCGCCAAAAAGGTCCTGACCGCTGCCGCCCTGACCTATGTGGCGGCCGCCTTGATCTCGGTCTTGCAGCTGTTGTGGCTGCTCGGCATGGCGCGTCGCTAAAACCGCCCGCAACGATGGGCATCTCACGGCCGGCCTGGCCTGGCGACGAAGGCCGTGCAAACCAAGGCTATCCAAACAAAAACCATCTACAGAAGGGTCAGGCGGCCGCCGCGAACGGGGCGTTTGCCGCTACAGGTGCGTTGGCCTCTGCAGACGCCTTTGCCGCCCCTGGGGCGCTCTCTGTCTCAGAGGCCCTGGCCTACGTCAAACACAATCTCGAGGCCATCAACATCCAGATCAGCGGAGAGGTGTCGGAGCTTTCTGACCGTCCCGGCTACAAGGCCGTCTACTTTACAATCAGCGACCAAAGCTCGGCGCTCTCTTGCCTGATCTGGAAGAACGTCTATGACCGCCTGGGCGTAGAGCTGAAGATCGGGATGCAGGTCGAGGTCGGCGGCCGGTTCACTCTCTATGCGGCCAAAGGCCGGATGAACTTTGAAGTCAAGACGATCAAGCTCTCCGGTGAGGGCGAGCTGCGCGTCAAGGTCGCCCAACTGGCCCGCCGGCTTGAGGCCGAAGGCCTGATGGCGCCCGGCCGCAAGCGTGCCGTACCCCGCTTTTGCGAGCGCATCGGGCTTGTCACATCGCCCCGGGGCAAGGCCGTGCATGACGTCTTGCGCACGCTCCGCCGCCGTTGGCCGCTGGCCAAGATAGAGCTGGCGGGCGTGGCGGTCGAGGGCAATGGGGCGGCCGAGCAGATGGCCCAAGCCCTGGCTTGCCTCGAAGAGGCCGGCTGCCCTGTTATCTTGCTCGTCCGCGGCGGCGGCTCTTACGAGGACCTGATGCCTTTTAATGACGAGCGCCTGGCCCGGGCGATTGCCGCCAGCCCGGCAGTTATCGTAACCGGTATCGGTCATGAGCCAGACACCAGCATCGCTGACCTGGTAGCCGATTACCGGGCATCGACACCGACGGCGGCGGCCGAACGCGTTTCTCCAGAAGCTTTGGACCTGAAAGCTGCCTTAGAGAGGGAATCTGGGCATGTTGCCGCGCTCCTCCAACAAGGTGTGAGCCAAAAGCGCCAACAGCTTTTACGCATCAGTGCGCACCCGCTGTTTGGCGACCCGCAATACCTGCTGGGCAGCCGCATGCTGGCCCTTGAGCATGCCCAGGCGCGGCTGCGGTTGAGGAGCCGCGAGCTTTTGCGTCCGTTGGCGCAACAGCTGGCCAGAGAGGCCGGGCGGCTTGAGGCGCTTTCTCCGCTCAGCACCTTGGCGCGCGGTTATGCCTTGCCCTTTGATGGCCAGCGCCGCCTGCTGCGGAGCGTGCAGGCGGTGGCCGAGGACGACCGGCTGAGCCTGCTGCTGGCCGACGGCAGCTTGGATTGCCGGGTCGAGCGGGTTTTGCGAGGGGCCGAGGCAAGGGGACTGCGACGAGGGGAACGTGACGAAGGGACTGTGACGAAGGGATGACGCGCGAGATGGACGAGACGGTAGGGGCCGGCGGCCCGGGCTATGACTTTAGCGACCTCAGCTACTTGTCTGCTAGCGACGAGTTAGAGGCCACGGTGCGCGGGCTAGAGTCGGCGCAGTTAGAGCTGGAGGACAGCTTAGAGCTTTACGAGCGGGGCATCGCCCTGATCAGAGAGCTGCAGCAGCGCTTGGACCAGGCCCAACAGAAGATCGACGTCTTGATGGGCGAGCTAGAGCCCGAGAGCAGCGACGACGTTGACAACGAGCTCAGTTAGCGTGACGCTGGCGGCGCGGACGGCGCTGACGACGCGGACGGCGCGTTAACTGCACGGGCAACGCGGACGGCGCACTGGCGGCGCAGCCGCTACCGGGTGAGAGGATAAAAGACATGTCAGACTGCATTTTTTGCCAGATCGCAAAGGGCGAGGTACCGGCCCGGGTCGTCTACGAGGACGACGAGGTGGTGGCCTTTGAGGACATCAACCCCCAGGTGCCCGTGCATGTTTTGGTGATACCGCGCCAGCACTATAACGACATTGGCGACGATGTGCCCGAGGCCTTGCTGGGGCATCTCTTGGCCGTGGCCGCGCGGGTCGCGCAAGAAAAGGGCGTGGCCGAGACGGGCTACCGGCTGCTCACGAACATCGGCGAGGACGGGCGGCAGACGGTCGGGCACCTGCACATGCATGTCTTGGGCGGTGCCAAGATGCCGATTCGCATGGGGCCGGCCGATTAACGCGACCGGTCGCAGGCGGCCGAATCTAGCGGCAGCCAACCAATTAGCATAAATTTATACCTAAGTCAATAATTTATTAGATATTGCCTGGAGACATCCGCTACCTGCTATAAAAGGCTGTGCGAACGGTCTGATTTGCTGTATACTCTCTGACTTGAGCGTGCTTTTCATGGCCATCCGCCGGAATATGCAGATTTGAAAGAGGTAGACATGGATATCCTAGTTATTAACGCTGGCAGCTCCTCGCTCAAGTATCAACTGGTCGACAAAGAGACCCTGCAAGTGCTCGCAAAGGGGAACTGCGAGAAGATCGGGCTCGATGACTCCTTTCACAAATTTGAGATCGGCGAGCTGTCCGAGACACGGGTGATGCCGATCCCTGACCATCAGTCCGCAGTCCAGGCCGCCCTCGACGTGATGCTTGACCCCGAGGCCGGGTGCCTCAAGAACCTCAGCGAGATCGTCGCCGTCGGGCACCGCATCGTCCACGGCGGCGAGTACTTCTCAGAATCGGTGATCATTACCGACGAGGTCCGGCGGCGTATCGAGGAATGTATCCTGCTTGCCCCATTGCACAATCCGCCGGCCTTGATGGCCCTTCGGGCCTGCTCTATTCTGATGCCCAATGCCACCCCGGTCGCCGTTTTTGACACGGCCTTCCATCAGACCATGCCGGCCAAGGCCTTTATGTACGCACTGCCTTATTCGTGCTACAAAGAGATGAAGATCCGCCGCTATGGCTTTCATGGCACCTCGCACCACTATGTTGCCGAACGGGCCGCCCTCTTGTTGGGGCGCTCGCTCACAGATATGAAGATGGTGACCTGCCACCTGGGCAACGGCTGCTCGCTGGCGGCCATCGACGGCGGGTTCTCGGTCGACACGACGATGGGCTTCACACCCCTCGAAGGCGTCATGATGGGCACGCGTTGCGGCTCCATCGACCCGGCCATCGTCAGCTACCTGATTGAGAACAAGGACCTCACACCCGACGATGTGAACAACCTGATGAACCGCAAGAGCGGGCTATTGGGCATCTCGGGCGTCTCTAACGACCTCCGCGACGTCCAAGAGGCCGCCGCCGCCGGCAACGAGCAGGCTGCCCTGGCCGAGCAGATGTATGCTCACTCGATCAAAAAGTACCTCGGCCAATACGCCTTTGAGATGGGCGGCCTCGACGTCGTCGTAATGACCGCCGGGGTGGGGGAGAATAGCGCCCGGATGCGCGAATTGATCTTTCACAACCTCGGCACGATGGGCATCATCATCGACCCGGCGCGCAACGCCCTGAGCGGCGGCGAGCGCATTATCAGCAGTGACAACTCACGCGTCACAGTAGCCGTGATCCCGACCAACGAAGAGCTGGTGATCGTCAAAGACGCCATCCGGTTGATCGGATAGCCGCTGATCGGGCGAACGCTGGTCGGGCAAACGCTGGTCAGGTAGACGCTGGTCAGGTAGACGCTGGCCGGGCAAACGCTGGTCGGATAGCCACTGATCGGGCAGGCATTGACCAGGCAAGCCCGTACGGGCCGCTGTCTTCTCCCCTTTTTGGCTGGCTTTTTGACCGCCGGTTTAGGCGTAGAGGTGGCAGGCGCAATAGTGGTTTGGGCGGATCTGGCGCAGCTCGGGCTCGACCTCATCGCAGATTGGCATCTTGTCAAAGCAACGGCTGGCAAAACGGCATCCGCTGGGCGGGTTGATGGGGGACGGCACATCGCCTTCGAGGATGATGCGCTGATGCTTTTTTTCGGGCTCGACGGTCGGGATGGCCGAGAGCAGGGCCTGCGTATAGGGCGAGAGCGGCTCGTTGTAGAGCGCTTGTTTGGGGGCGATCTCGAGCATTTTTCCGAGGTACATCACGCCGACCTGGTCAGAGACGTGCTTGACGACATTGAGGCCGTGGGCGATAAAGAGGTAGGTCAGCTTGAATTCTTCTTTGAGGTCGTCTAAGAGGTTCAGGACCTGGGCTTGGATTGAGACATCGAGGGCCGAGACCGGCTCGTCGCAGACGATAAAGCGCGGCTGTAGGGCCAAGGCGCGGGCGATGCCGATGCGCTGGCGCTGCCCGCCCGAGAACTCATGCGGGTAGCGGTTGCGCATGAATGAGGCCAGGCCAACGCATTCCAACAGCTCTTTGACGCGCTCTTCGACCTGTTTTTTGGGCAGCAGTCGGTTTGTTTTGATCGGCTCGGCGATGATATCGCCGATGCGCATGCGCGGGTTCAACGAGGCATAGGGGTCTTGGAAGATCAGCTGGATGTCGCGGCAATAGTTCTTGCGCTCGCCCGGCTTCATGGTCACCAGGTCCTTGCCGTCGAAGATGATCTTGCCCGAGGTCGGGCGCACGAGGTTCACGAGCATCTTGCCAATCGTCGTCTTGCCGCAGCCCGACTCGCCGACCAGCCCAAAGGTCTGGCCGCGCTTGATTGAGAAGCTGACCCCGCTGACGGCATAGACATACTCGTGCCGCGAGCTAAAGCGGCTGCTGTCAGCTGTAAAGCGCTTTGTCAGCTGCTCGATGTCGACCAGTATGTCGTCTGTGCCCGTCAAGCCTTTTCCTTTGCGTTTTGATCAAAGAGGTGGCAGCGCACCATGCGGTCTTGGCCGCCTGCGACCAGCGCCGGCATCTCTTGGCGGCAGACCGCAAGGCATTGGTCGCAGCGGTCTGAGAAGTGGCAGCCCGGCGGCATATGCAACGGGTTGGGCACCGAGCCGCGGATCATGTAGAGGCGCTGGTTGCTGTCGTCGTCTAGTCGCGGTACCGATTTTAGCAGGCCAAGCGTGTAGGGGTGCAACGGATGGTCGAGGATGTCGCGGGTACAGGCCGTCTCGACCACCTGCCCGCAATACATCACCACCACCTGGTCGGCCACCTCAGAGACCACGCCCAGGTCGTGCGTGACTAAGACCACGGCCATCTGGGCCTCTTCGCGCAGGCGGTTGATGAGGTCGAGGATCTGCGCCTGGATGGTCACGTCTAAGGCCGTGGTCGGCTCATCGGCGATCAGCAGCTTGGGGTTCAAGGCCAAGGCCATGGCGATCATCACGCGCTGGCGCATGCCGCCAGACATCTGGTGCGGGTAATCGCGGGCGCGCTCTTGGGGAGAAGGGATGCCGACACGCTGCAGCAGGCTGACGGCCTGGCTCAAAGCCTCGCGCTTGCTCACCTTGCGGTGCGCGCGGATGGCCTCGGCAATCTGAAAGCCGACCCGGTAGACCGGGTTCAGCGAGGTCATCGGCTCTTGGAAGATCATCGCCATGTCATTTCCGCGGAGCTTGCAATAATCTTTGTCTTTCAACTCAAAGCCCTTGTCCGCAGCATCGTGCAAGACGCGGCCGCCCAGCGTGATACGGCCTTGGGTGATGCCCCCGGTCTCAGGCAAGAGGCCCATGATGGCTAAGGCTGTGACCGACTTGCCCGAACCAGACTCGCCGACAATGGCCAGCGTCTCGCCTGAATCGACCGCAAAACTAACGTCTTCGACGGCCGTTACGATGCCGCCCTTGACCGGGAATTGAACACGCAGGTCCTCTACCTCTAACAGCATCGCTCAGCGCTTTCGGGTCTTGGGGTCGAGGCCGTCGCGGATGCCGTTGCCAATCAGGTTAAAGGCCAGCACCGTGAGCATGATGGCCAGGCCGGGATAGAGCATCAGCCAAGGGGCGCGGAAGATCTCGCTGCGCCCGCGACCAAGCATGTCTCCCCATTCAGCCAGTGGGGGCTGGACGCCCAGCCCGAGGAAGCCCAGTGCCGCCGCATCGAGGATGGCCATCGAGATGCCGAGGGTGGCGCGCACGATGATCGAGGGCAAGACGTTGGGCAAAATGTGCCGCATGATGATCGCGGGCGTGGAGTTGCCGATCACGCGGGCGGCCGCCACGTAGTCGCTTTCTTTGATGGCCAGCACCTCGCTGCGCACGATGCGCGCGTACTCGGGTATCGAGACCAGGCCGATGGCGATCACGGCCTTTTCGACGCCTTTGCCCAGGGCTGCCATGATGGCGATGGCCAAGAGGATCGAGGGGATGGCCAGCATCATGTCCATGACGCGCATGATGATGGTGTCGGTGGCGCCGCCCCGGTAGCCCGAGACCGCGCCCAGGATGACCCCGATGACGAGCGAGATGGCGACCGCCGAGAAGCCGACCGTGAGCGAGATCTGGGCGCCTACGAGGATGCGGCAGAAGATGTCGCGGCCTTGCTGGTCGGTGCCGCACCAATGCGCCAGCGAGGGGGCCTGGAGGGCGATGCTGAGGTTTTGTTGAAAGGGGTCGTAGGGCAGCACGCCGGGGGCGATTTTTGTGCCGATCGCCACCAGGCCGAGGAGGACGATGAAGGCCAGGCTGATCAGCGAGGTCTTGTTCGAGTAGATGCCTTCCCAGATGTCGCGCCACATGCTCTCGGGCTTGTCTTGGGGCGCCTCTAAGAGGGCGACCGCCTGGTCATCCATCAGGCTGATATCGATGGAGGCCAACTTGAGGTTCTGGCTGATCGGTTTTTTGGCCATGGCTTAATCATCCGCCTTGGTGCCGTACTTGATGCGCGGGTCAAGAAAGGCATAGATGATGTCGACGACCAGGTTGACGATCACAAAGATCGTGGCAATCAGCAAGACGACGCCCTGAATGACCGGGAAGTCGCTTTTTAAAACGCAGTCCACCGTGTATTTGCCGATGCCCGGCCAGCTGAAGACGGTCTCGGTCAGCAGGGCGCCGCCCAAGAGGCTGCCGAACTGCAGGCCGATCACCGTGGTCACCGGCAGCATGGCCGTGCGCAGGGCGTGCCGGTTGTTGACAGTGCGCCGACGCAGGCCTTTTGCCCGGGCAGTGCGGATAAAGTCCTCGTTCAACGAGTCGAGCATGCTCGAGCGCGTCATCCGCGTGATGATGGCCAAAGAGTAGAGCGATAAAGCCAGGGTGGGCAAGATCAAGTGGAGAAGGACGTCGCGCAGTGCTGTCCAGTCGCCCCGCATCAGGGTGTCGAGGATATAAAAGCCGGTACCCCCGGTCGGCTGGAGCATGGGCGAGACCCGCCCGTTCGAGGGCAGCCAGTGCAGGATGCCGGCAAAGAGGATGATCAAGAGGATGCCGCTCCAAAAGATCGGCATCGAGACCCCGATCAGGGCAACGAACATGCTGGCATGGTCGGCCAGCTTGTTCTTGCGCACGGCCGAAAGCCGCCCCAGGCCGACGCCGATCAGCGAGGCTACGACGATGGCGCAGATGGCCAGCTCGGCCGTGGCCGGAAAGCGTGAGAAGATCTCTTGCGTGACCGGGGCGTTCGTGTAATAAGAGGTGCCCAGGTCGCCGTGCAGGGCATTGATGATAAAGTGCCCGTACTGCAGCCAGATCGGGTCGTTTAGGCCGTGGTCGGCACGCCAGGCGGCCATCGCTGCGGGCGTCGCATGCTCGCCCAAGACGACCGGCGCGGGGTCTGGGGCGAGGATGCGGGTGATTAAGAAAATGATGATCGTGACACCGAGGAGCACAGGTATCACCATGAGCAGGCGCTTGATGATGTACTTTAACACTAACGCCTCAAACCAGACCAAGAGCTATGCATATTTCGGAGAAGTATCAAAGTGCTCCTCTTGCCAGGCGGTAACAATGATGGAACCGGTGATAAAACCACCGGTTCCAATGAATTATAGACTTCCTCTGCATAAACGTCAGGGTAAAACGCCAGCGCGCGAGGCACAAACTACCGCGAGACCCAGGCGCTCAGGCGCTTGGGTACTCAGGTGCTCGGCTACTCAGGCGCTCAGGCATTCTTGGTCACGCCTCTTAAGAAGACGCTACCGGTCGGGTGGTAGTAAAAGTCGTTGACCTTGGGGTTGACGCCGCAGAGGTTCTTGGCGTGCGAGATGCAGAGCCAAGGGGCCTTCTCGGCTACCATTTCTTCGCACTGCAGGTAAACGGCGTCGCGGTCCGGGCCATCCGGCGTTTCGAGGCCTTTGACGATCAAAGCATTGTAATCGGGGTCGTTAAAGCGCGAGATATTCATCGACGGGTTGGGGTCGGCCAAGAGGTTCATAAAGTTGTCCGGGTCGCCATTGTCGCCTGTCCAGCCGTAGAAGGCGATATCAAACGGGTCGGTCTGGACCTTGGTCTTGTAGGTCGTCCAGTCATAGGGCGTGATCGTCATCGTGACGCCGATATTCTGGAGGTAGCCTTGGATCGACTCGGCTAGCACCTGGCCGCCCTTGGTGTTGTAGGGGCGGGGGTTAGTGTAGGTGATGCAGGTCAGGCTGGTCACGCCCTTGGCGGCCAAGGTCGCCTTGGCGGTATCGGGGTCAAAGCTGACCGGGGTCACCCCCGAGGCATAAGGCGCCATCCAGAGGGGCATGACAGTCGTGGCCGGAGAGGCATAGTCGCCATAGAGGGCGGTCACCAGCTCTTCGACATTGACCGCCTGGGCCAGCGCGCGGCGGACGTCTTGGTCGGTGCAAACGCCCGCCGAGGTGTTAAAGGCCATGTAGTTGATCGTCATGCCGTCCTCGGCAAAAAGCGTAAAGCCGCTGTTGATGATCTGGTCGGCGGCCGAGACATCGACCCCGTCGATCACGTCGACCTCGTTGTTCAAGAGGGCCGTGACGCGGGTCGCGTTCTCGGGGATGACCTTGAAAATGACGTTCTTGGTCTTGGGGGCGTTGGCCGTATCCCAATAATCGGCATAGGCCAGTAGCTTGATGTTGTCGCTCTTCGTCCAAGAGACGAACGAATAGGGGCCGGTCCCGACCGGCGCCTCGCTGATGTTGCCAGCGTTGTTGTTCAGGGCAGTGGGCGAGCAGATGGGGGCGGCCAGGGTCATCGCCAGGTTGCGCAAAAAGGCCGATGAAGGGGCACGCAGGGTCAGCTCGATGTTGTAGTCGTCGACGATGTTGATGCTGTCCAGGCCTGAACCGATGTCTGGCGAGCCAAAGACAAAGCTGGCATAGGGCATGTCCGACGTGGCGTTGGGCGAGAGCTGGCGCTCCCACGAGACGCGTACGGCGTCGGCCGTGAAGTCTGTTCCATCCTGGAACTTGACGCCCTGGCGCAGATTGATCTTATAGGTCAAGCCGTCTTCTGAGATATCCGGCAAGGCGGTGGCCAGGCTGGGGAGGACATCGGTGGTCTTGTCGTCATAGCGATAGAGGCCTTCGTAGATGTTGCAGGCCACCTTGGCTGATTCGCCGTCATCAAAGAAGGCGGGGTCGAGGGCGCGGGGGTCGGCGCCTTGGGCGTAGGTCAGCGTGTCAGCGTACTGGCTGCTGCCCGTGCTGCCGGTGCCGCCGGTGCCGTCTGTGCCGGTCGTGTCGTTGCTCTGGCAGCCGACCAGGGCAAAGGCACCGACGCTGGCGGTGGCGGCAGTGAGGTACTTGAGGAACTGCCTGCGGCTGAACGACTTACTGAGGTTTTCCATTTTTTCCTCCTTGTCTTGGTTCTTGAGCGTGTGCAAGAACCATTGTTGATGCGGTATTATAGGCGAAATCGGCGCTGAAATCGAGTCTTGGAATACGCAAGGTTCGGGTTTTTTACAATTATGCCAGGTCTTTGACGCGACTGTCGTACAGAGGAATGACTTGGTTTCCAGGGATTATACGCTATAATCGGATTTTAATGTTAACTTAAGTTTTTCCTATTTATACAGTTTATAGACACCGAGGAGAAAGCCGAGAAAATGAGCCCACAAGAGCTACTGCCCCTTTTACCAAAAAAGCTGGAGTTCGAGGAGCGGATCAAACGGCTCTGCGAGAGCGCTTCGGCGGCCTGCGGCGATTGGGACGCGGTCTTTATCGTGGACAAGCTGAACCAGTATTACCTGACCGGCACGATCCAAGACGGGCTCTTTGTGCTCTTGCCCGACGGCTCGCACGCCTACTTTGTGCGGCGCAGCATCGAGCGGGCGCGGCTGGAATGCCAGGTCTCAGACGTTTATCCGATGACCAGCTACCGTGAAGTCAAAGAGCATCTGGCTGGCCGGGGCAGTCGGCCGGTGCAGAAGGTCCTGCTCGAGACAGAGGTTGTCACATACGCCATGCTCGAGCGCCTGAAGAGGCATTTTGCGCTTGTCGAGGTGCTGCCTGTTGACCGCATCATGGCCAAGCTGCGCTCGCAAAAGAGCCCCTATGAGCTGGCCTGGATCGAGGAATCGGGGCGCCAGCACGCCTATCTTTTAGAGACGATCGTCCCTGAAGTCCTGTTTGAGGGGCAAAACGAGGCCGATTTTGTGGCCGAGCTCTATGCCCGGATGGTCAAGCTCGGCTATCACGGGGTCAGCCGCTTTGGTATGTTCCAGACCACCCTGGTGGTCGGGCAGGTCGGCTTTGGCGAGAACTCGATCTACCCGACCTGCTTTGATGGGCCGGGCGGCATGAAGGGCCTTTGCCCGGCCGTGCCGATCGTCGGCGACCGCCAGCGCCGCCTGCAAAAAGGCGACCTCGTCTTCGTCGACATCGGGTATGGCGTGAACGGCTATCATTCGGACCGCACTCAGGTCTACATGTTTGGCGCCCAGCCAGCGCCCGAGCTGGTGGCCGCCCATCGGCGCTGCCGCGATGTCCAGTCCCTGGTAGCCGGCCTGTTGCGGCCCGGCAATATCCCGTCCGAGGTCTACAAAACGGCCATGGACAGCCTCGAGCCGTCTTTTTTGGAGAACTTCATGGGCTTTGGCACCCGTACGGTCTCGTTCCTCGGGCACGGCGTCGGCCTCCAGATCGACGAGTACCCGGTTATCTCCAAAGGCTTTGACGAGCCCTTTGAAGAGGGCATGGTGATGGCCGTGGAGCCCAAGAAGGGGCTGCCCGGCATCGGCATGGTCGGCGTCGAAGACACCTACGTAGTCACCCCCACCGGCGGCCGCTGCATCACCGGCGGCGAAAAAGAGATCATCGTGATTTGAGGCACGCTGGCGCCTGCGGCGGGGTCACCACCATTTGTTGTGCTAAATGACCCGGGGACTCATTTGGCCTCTACTGCAAAGCCTTGAGCCTCAAAAAGCTTAACCATTGACTCCGGCGGGAATGTGGGGGTACCTAGCCAACGATTAACAATATCAGCATATTCTTCAGCAAACGATTCGCAGCAATCACTGGTCAGGTATTTACGCAGAATTATTGCCAGGTATGAGACATCTGCACGCTTATTCGGCAACATATTAATTTTCAAGCATTCATGGCAATAGAACCGTTCGTTGTGTGCGCAGACGTTTCTAAAATCAGTAAGCACTCTGAGGTCTTGGGTGACGCTTTTAACTTTGAAGCTTTTTTTCTTGCCGTAGCTAACAATGGAAAGCTTGCTGAAATCTTGAGCAATCAGATCCTTCAAAGCCATTGATTCAAGCAGGTCATAAAAATATGAAAGTGCTCCGAAAGACATATCCTTGACGATTACCCAGAAAGGAACGGTACCATGCTTTTTCATATAATGCTGGACACTATTTGATCCCGGGGCCTTAAGTTCTTCAAGTTTGCGAATCGTTGTTTCGACATTTTTAGCTCTATTTGCTTTGCTTGTGTACGTACTTGGTTTCAAATAGAATTCCTGGTCGGCTTTGTAAAATTCGCTCGAACGGTATGCTATTACAGACTTCATAGTTGTTTCAATATCGAGGATATGTTTAAAAAAAAGGTTCCGAACCTCTCGATCAAAGGTAAACAGATTAACGATGTCGGAGAATTGCGTTCCTGTCCTAAAGCACTCCTCTTCGATCATCTCGTCTAGGAAGAAACCCTTGTAACCATTAATCAGACAGTAATAGTTCTCTCTCCACAAATAATCGATAGCTGAGTCATCAATAGCTAAATTTCGTTCTTTTAGTATTTGGATCATTTCGTCGTGGGTCTTGAAGGACTTGCTCATGGTTGCCTTTCAAACAAAAATAGACCGCTCGTTTTGAGCGGTCTACTCCGCTCCAGATTCCCTGTTTCAATTAGGTACACGGGAGCTTTATCACTTATCATAATAACAGCCTCAATGCTTGGGCTCAATAAAAAATATTTTACAAATTTGGTAGCATTTTATTAAATAGTTAGAATCTCTCCGAAACAACATTGCCACTATTCTGTCCTCTCAAAACCAAAAACACAGGCGGCCAAGGCCGACGACGGCCCGGGCCAGCCGCCGCTCTTGAACCCGTTCGCGGCCAACACCGGGCAGCCGACGGTGCCAGCGACGCCCGCACAGCCCACCACAGCGCCCCAGGAAGGCGCTGTGAATGCCCAGTAAGGATTATTGGGGCCAGCGCGCCATTGGCCGCCTAGAGGCGAC
>WRFC01000008.1 GCA_009779015.1 Coriobacteriia bacterium
GGGCCGCCCGGGCCGGGCGGGTCTTCTCCCCTTGGTTTTTTAACCCGTTACCGGGCCTCAGACGACGATATTCACAAGCTTGCCGGCAACCACTATGACCTTTTTGGGCGCGGCGCCCGCCAAGAGCTCGGCTGCGGCCGCCAGGGCGGCCTCGCGCAGACCGTCCTCGGGTGCGCCGCTGGGCACGGTGATGCGTGCCCGCACCTTACCGTTCACCTGAATTGCGATCTCTACCTCGTCGGCGCGCGCCAGGACGGCATCATAAGACGGCCAGTCCTCTAGATGCACGGACCGGCTCTTGCCCAAGGCCTTCTGCCAGAGCTCCTCGGCCAAGTGCGGCGTCATCGGCGCAATCAGCCTGACCAGCGTCTCGGCCAGCTCGCGGTCGGCGGCTTGGCAGGCCGGGTCGGCCGCCCGTGCCGCTGCCGCCGAGACCCGCAGATAGCCGCTGGCCGTGTTGGTCAGCTCCATCAGCGCGGCAATCGCCGTATTAAAGTTAAAGCGCTCGATATCATCGGTCACCTTGCCGACCACGCGGTGACGCTCGCGCAGCAGCCTCTCAGCCGCCGCCCGAGACTCCGCACCCAGGCCCTCAGCGGCCGGCAGCCCGCCCGCTTCGGCCGCTGGCTGGCCAGCCCGGGTGCCCGCAAACAGGCTGTCCTCGCCCGCCAGCCCCAGAAGGTCGTGGACGAGCCGCCAAAAACGCACAGTAAAGCGCTGGATGCCCTCTAGCCCCTCCTTCGACCACTCCAGGTCCTTGTCCGGCGGGGCCATGAAGAGTATATAAAGCCTCAAAACGTCGGCACCATACTGCCCAACGACCTCCTCAGGCGCCACCACATTGCCCTTTGACTTGCTCATCGTCTCGCCATCCAGCTTGACCATGCCCTGCGTCAAGAGGTTGGCAAAGGGCTCGTCAAAGTCCAAAAGCCCGGCATCCCGCAAGGCCTTCGTAAAAAAGCGCGAGTAAAGCAAGTGGAGAATAGCGTGCTCGATACCGCCAGTATACTGGTCGACGGGCAGCCAAGAGTCTGTCTTGGCACGGTCAAAGGGCGCATCTGCGTTATGGGGGTCGGTATAGCGCAGATAATACCAGCTAGAGCAGGTGAAGGTGTCCATCGTGTCGGTCTCGCGGCGCGCGTCGCGCCCGCAGACCGGGCAATCGACATGCAAGAACTCCTGCCGGCTGGCCAGCCCTTCTCCCCTGGTCAAGTCAATGTCCATGGGCAGGACTACCGGTAAGTCTGAGACGGGCACAGGCACGATCCCACAGTCCTCGCAATAGATGACCGGTATCGGGTTGCCCCAATAGCGCTGCCGCGAGATCAACCAGTCGCGCAGCCTGAAGTTGACCGAGGCCCGCCCCTTGCCCATTGCCGCAAGGCCATCGATGACCGCTTTGGCGCCCTCCGAGTCTTTGCCGCCCCAAAGCCCGGTGTGCTGGCCGGACTGTACCATCAGGCCGGGGCCGCTATAGGCCTGACCCCATTTGACATCCTCGACCACCCGGTCTCTGACGCCCGCCAGCTCTTCGAGCAATGGGTCATTTTCAGGCAAGACGACCGGCGGTATCGGCAAGCCGTATTGGCGGGCGAACTCAAAGTCGCGTTCGTCGCCTGAAGGCACCGCCATCACGGCACCTGTCCCGTAATCCATCAGCACATAGTCGGCGACCCAGACGGGCACTTGGCCCCCGTTTACCGGGTTGATCACATAGCGCCCCGTAAAGGCCCCGGTTTTTTGGCGCTCGCCGCCCTGCCTCTCGATGCTGGTGGACCCTGCCGCCGCCTCGACGACCTTGGCCACCTGCTTTTCATACGGCGTGCCCGCTACCAGCTCTTTGACCAGCGGATGCTCGGGCGCCAAAAGAAAGAAGCTGCACCCGTAAAGCGTGTCGGGGCGTGTCGTAAAGACCGTGACGGTCTGATCGGTGGTCGTGCCGTCCGCTGCTAAGAGCGTGAAGTCGACCTCCGCGCCGACCGAGCGCCCGATCCAATTGGCCTGCATCTGCTTTACACGCTCTGGCCACCCGGTCAGCTGGTCAAGGTCGTCCAGCAGCTCTTGGGCGTATTCGGTGATCTTCAGGTACCATTGCTCAAGCTCTTTTTTCTGCACCTTGGTGCCGCAGCGCCAGCACTCGCCATCCCCTACGACCTGCTCGTTGGCCAGGACAGTAAGACAAGAAGGGCACCAGTTGACAGCCGAGCTCTTGCGTTCCACCAGGCCCATCTCCCAGAACTTGAGAAAGATCCATTGGCCCCAGCGGTAGTAGTCGACGTCGCTGGTGATGACCGCGCGGCTCCAGTCATATGAAAACCCAAGGCGCTTCAAAGAGGCGCGCTGGGTCGCGATATTGCCATAGGTGAACTCCGCCGGCGAGCTATTGTTCTTGATCGCCGCGTTCTCGGCCGGCATGCCAAAGGCGTCCCAGCCCATCGGGTGCAAGACGTTGTAGCCGCACATCCTCTTATAGCGGCTGATCACGTCGCCGATCGTATAGTTTCGGGCATGCCCCATATGCAGGTCCCCTGAAGGATAAGGGAACATCTCCAAGGTGTAATAGTGGGGGCGCCCGTCATCCTCGACCAGCGTGTCGATGCCCTGCTCCTCCCAATAGGCCTGCCACTCGGCTTCTATGCGTTCAGGGTCGAGACTCTGCATCAGGTAAACTCCTTCATTCTTCTCTTCAGTCGTCCAACCGCTCTGCCCGACAGCCCGCCCCAGCGCCGTCGTTCAGCGGAAGTTCGTGCTCGACGATGAGGCCGAGTCTTTGAGCAGCACATCGTGGACGCCGCCTTCGACGATCGAGGTCGAAGAGACCAAGGTCAGCCGGGCCTTGTCTTGGAACTCCGGTATCGTCAAGGCCCCGCAGTTGCACATCGTCGAGCGGATCTTGGCCAGGCTCAAGGCCAGGTTGTCTTTCAGCGAGCCGGCATAGGGAACATACGAGTCGACGCCCTCCTCAAAGCTCAGTTTTTGCGACCCGGCATTGTCGTAGCGCTGCCAGTTGCGGGCGCGCGAGCTGCCTTCTCCCCAATACTCTTTCATGTAGCTGCCGTTGATGTTCACGCGGTTCGTCGGGCTCTCGTCAAAGCGGGCAAAATAGCGCCCGAGCATCATAAAGTCGGCGCCCATGGCCAAGGCCAAGGTCAGGTGATGGTCATAGACGATGCCGCCGTCCGAGCAGATCGGCACGTAGATGCCGGTCTCTTCAAAATAGCGGCGCCGCTCGTCAGCCACCTCGATAACGCTCGTGGCCTGCCCGCGGCCGATGCCTTTTTGCTCACGCGTGATGCAGATCGAGCCGCCGCCGATGCCGACCTTGACAAAATCGGCCCCGGCCTCGGCCAAGAACCTAAAGCCGTCGCGGTCCACGACATTGCCCGCCCCGACCTTCACGGCGTCGCCATACTCCGACTTCAACCACGATAGGACCTTCTCTTGCCACTCGCTAAAGCCCTCGGACGAGTCGATGCAGAGGATGTCTGCCCCGGCCTCCAAAAGAGCGCCGGCGCGCTCTTGGTAGTCATGCGTATTAATGCCGGCACCGACCAAGTAGCGCTTATGGCCATCGAGGTTCTCTAACGGGTTCAACTTGTGTTCGTCGTAGTCTTTACGAAAGACCATATAAAGGAGACGATCATCGTCATCGACGACCGGCAGGGCGTTCAGCTTGTGCTCCCAGATGATGTCATTGGCCTCACTCAAGGTCAGGCTTTGGGTGCCTACGATCAGGCTCTCGCGGGGGGTCATGATCTCGCGCACCTTGGCGTCAATCGGCGTCCGGCTGGGGCGGTAGTCACGGCTCGTGACGATGCCCAGCAGTTTGCCGTGCGAGCTGCCGTCGTGGGTCACGGGCATCGTCGAGTGCCCCGAACGTTCTTTCAGCTCTAAGACTTGTTGAAGCGAGAAATCTGGGCCGATGTTCGTGTCGCTCAAGACAAAGCCCGCCTTGTAGTCTTTGACACGCGCGACCATGGCCACCTGGCTGGCAATCGGCTGCGAGGCATAGATGAACGAAAGCCCCCCTTCGCGGGCCAAGGCCACTGCCATCCGGTCGTCCGAGACCGATTGCATGATGGCCGAGACCAAGGGGATCTTCAGCTTTAGGCTGGGCTCCTCAGAGCCCGCAAAGCGGACAAGCGGCGCACAGAGGTCGACATCGCCCGGTATGCAACGCGCTGACGAATAACCCGGCACCAAGAGGTACTCATTAAACGTCCGCGAAGCCTCGTCATAGAAGAATGCCATATTTTTAATCCTCTCGCTGGACTGCCTCTATGTTGCTTTGCGGCTCAGCACTCGGAGGTCGCCCAGGCCTCTCCGATCTGCAATGCCCGCTTGTTGGCCTCAGCCAAGTCCTGGTGTTTTGCCGAGACGCTCTTGTCGATTGCCTGCTTCACCACATCCTCGCTCGAAAAACCTGTCAAGGCCAAGAGCTTTCCGATGCAGATGACGTTGGCCAGGCCCTGGATCTCGTTCTTCTCGGCCAGGGCCGTGGCCGGAATGGCAAAATACTCGATATCCCGCCGCATCGTGCAGCTGCCGACCATCGTCGAATCGGCGATCACCACGCCCCCTGGGACAACCGAATTGATAAAGCGCTCGTAAGAGGGCAGGTTCATCGCAATCAAGACGTCCGGCGTGGTCACAAGCGGTGAGCCGATCACCTCATCCGAGAGCACGACGCTGCAATTGGCCGTGCCGCCCCGCATCTCTGGCCCATAGGACGGCAGCCAAGAGATCTCACGCCCATCGATCAGGCCAGCGTTCGCAATTATCTTACCGGCAAAGAGGATTCCCTGGCCGCCAAAGCCGGCGAGCATGATATTCATCGGCTTGTCCATCGCTCAGGCATCCGTTCTGGCTTGTTGCGGTGTCCGGACTGCGACCTGATCGACCAATACGGGTGGCTTGGCTGGGTCCTTATCCCCTTGCTCGGCCGCTGCGGCTGCCTCGGCCGGGCGGTCGCAATGGACCCCCAGGGGGTAGTAAGGCAAAAGGTTCTCGTCCAGCCATTTAAAGGCCGCGTCCGGGCTCAGCCCCCAGTTGGTCGGGCAGGTCGCGACGATCTCGATAATCGAGAAGCCCCTCCGCTCGATCTGGTACTCAAAGGCCTTCTTGATGGCCTTTTTGGCAATCCGCACGTTCTTTGGGCAATCGACTGTCACGCGTTGCGCCAAAGCCGTCCCGTCCAGTGTGGAAAGCAGCTCGCAGACGCGGATCGGATAACCGGCAGTCGTCACATCGCGGCCATAGGGGCTGGTCTGGGTGACCTGCCCGGGTATGCTGGTCGGTGCCATTTGCCCGCCCGTCATGCCATAGATGGCATTGTTCACAAAAAAGACCGTGATGTTCTCGCCCCGGGTCGCGGCATGGACGGTCTCGGCCATGCCAATCGAAGCCAAGTCGCCGTCACCCTGATAGGTGAAGATGATATTCTCGGGGTGCGCCCGTTTCATGCCGGTGGCCACGGCCGGGGCACGGCCGTGCGCGGCCTGCGCCATATCGCAGTTATAAAAGTCATAGGCCGTGACAGAGCATCCGACCGGGCAGACACCGACAGTCCGGCCTTCGATCTCGAGGTCATCGATGGCCTCGGCCACCAGACGCTGGATGATGCCATGCGAGCAGCCCGGGCAATAGTTCGTCAAGACATCAGCCAGAGCCTGCGGGCGTTCAAACAAGACTGGGCTTTTTAAAGATTCGCTGACGCTGCTCATGCGCGGTCTCCTGTCAATTTGCTTTTAAACGGCACGATATCGATCTGCTCGCCCGCAATAACGCGGCGGATGGCCACGACAACTTCTTCGGGGGTCGGGACGATGCCGCCAGTGTGGGCAAAAAAGCTGACCGGCCTTCGCCCATTGACAACCAGGCGGACATCATCGACCATCTGCCCCATCGAGAACTCCACTGCCAAGAAGGCCTGGGATTTCTCGATCTGCAAATCGATCGCCTGGGTCGGAAACGGCCAAAGCGTGATCGGCCTGATCAGCCCGACTTTCAGGCCTTCGTCCCGGGCATGGTTGACAGCTGACCTGACCACACGCGAGGCCGCCCCGTAGGCCACGACCACGACATCGGCATCGTCGGTCAGATAGCATTCCGCCCGCTGCTCGACCAGTCGCACCGTCTCATAGCGCTCAAAACGCCGGATGATGCTGTTCTCTAGCTCTTGGGCGTCAAGATGCAGGGAGTTTATCGTCTGGTGCCTACGCTGGCCTTGGTGCCCGGTCAAAGCCCAAGGCTTGTCGGGTAACGCGGCACTGTCCAGGACGTCAGGCAATACCACTGGCTCCATCATCTGGCCAAGGAGCCCGTCCGCTAAGATCATGGCCGGCATCCGGTACTTATCGCCCAGCTCAAAGGCCAAGGCCACCAGATCGGCCATCTCTTGGACCGTCGATGGCGCCAAGACGATGATGTGGCCATCGCCATGCCCAACGGCACGCGTGGCCTGCCAATAGTCGGCTTGGCTGGGCTGGATGCCACCGAGGCCAGGGCCGCCACGCTGGATGTTCACGATCAAGGCCGGCAGGTCCGAGCCAATCAGGTATGATATCCCCTCTTGCTTGAGGCTGACGCCCGGGCTCGAAGACGATGTCATCACGCGGGCGCCCGAGGCCGATGCCCCGTAGACCATATTGATCGCCGCAACCTCGCTCTCGGCTTGCAGATAGACCCCGCCTTCGACCTTGGGCAGGCGCTTTGACATATAAGCCGCCACCTCGGTCTGGGGAGTGATCGGATAACCAAAAAAGAGCTTGCAGCCGGCGCGCACGGCCGCCTCGGCCAGGGCCTCGTTACCTTTCATCAATACTTTCTCTGCCATCCAGACTTGGCCTACCTTTCAATCTTGATCGCGGAATCCGGGCACATCAAGGCACAGGACAGGCATCCGTTACAGATCTCTTGTTTTGTGCAGACGGCCGGGTGATAGCCTTTTTGCGAAATCTCAGCGAGATTCAAGGCCATGATGTTCTTGGGGCAGAACGCCACGCAAAGGCCGCAGCCTTTGCAATAAAAACTATCAACGGTTACCTGCGCCATCAATTCTCCCTTTTCTGTCTTGGGTAACGGCCTTTAACTTACCCTCGGCCAAGGCTTTGAACTTCAAAAATAAACTTGGCCTCAAACAAACTCTCTCAATAAAATTGAGAGAGCGTAATAACATTCACATTGCCGTATTGGCTGGCCATAGAGCCTGTTCTCTTACATTTTCCAATTATATTGTGTCATAAGCCTTGGTTTTTGTCTCTTTACTCCACAAGATTTTCACAGTTCGCCCAGCGGTTGGCCACCAAGCGCAGCGCGTGCTCAGTAGCTCAAGGCGCCGTCGCCGAGTAGAACAGCCAGGTCGGTGCGCAGCCCTAGGTGCGCGGCGTCAACCGTCTTGTTCAATTGGATCCGCGTGTTTCCGCCATCGCTCTGGTTCAGGTAGAGCACCACCGGGTCGTGGCCGGGGTACTTGTTGATGATCTGGGCCAGCTTGTCCGAGACGGCCTGGTTAAAGAGGGCGCTTCTCAAGCTCAGCGTCAATACCTGAGGCCCTGCCTCTTTCAGTGACAGCTCTAAAGAGCGGGCGTCGTTGACCAATATCTGGGCGCCGCGGTCAGAATACTCATAGCGGCAGCGTACAGAGACAACGGCATCGTCCTGTAAGACATCAGAGATCTTGGCGTAATAGGACGGAAAGACAATGGCATCGACCGAGGCCTCCATGTCCGAGAGGATGAATTTCGCCATCCGGTCACCCTTCCGCGAGACCATTGGGCTCAGGCTGCTGATCATCCCAGCCAATGTGATCACCCTGTTCTGCGGCACCGCTGACGATTCGGGCGGCTGCCCCGAGACGTCCTCCAAGCCGCCCTCGGCCGAGGCCTCAGCAACCCCTTCGTCCAATGTCACGTCAGGCAAGAGCGCACTGATCGGATAATCCCGGGCCTTCTCCAACTGCTCTCTAAAAGGCCGCAACGGATGGTCGGACAAATAAAGCCCAATCGCCTCTTTCTCAAACGACAGCCGTACCTGGTTGTCCCACTCGATGCCGTCCGGCTCTGGCACCTGGTCCACAAAATCGTTGGCCTCGGCGCTCTCGGCAGCCAGGTCAAAGAGCGAGGTCTGGCCTTCGAGGACATCGCGGTGATGCCGGGCGGCCTTGTCCATCAGGTTATCGGCCTCGATAAAATAAAGCATCTGCCGCCTGGTGTAGCCGGTTGAGTCAAAAGCCCCCGACTTGATCAATGTCTCCACGGTCTTCTTGTTCGCACAGGTGTTGCTGACGCGGTTTACAAAGTCATGTAATGATAAGAAGTGCCCGTGCAGCTCGCGCTCGGCTATCAGGCTGTCAGCGGCGGCCTCTCCAACGCCCTTGATGCCGGCCAAGCCAAACCTGATGCCTTCGGGCAGCGGCGTGAACTCGCGGCCAGAGCTGTTGATATCTGGCGGTAAGACCTCGATGGCCATCTGGGCGCAGGCGGCGATGTAGCGGGTCAGCTCGTCAGTCCGCCCCACATAAGAACTGAGAACAGCGGCCATGTACTCTTTGGGGTAATAATGCTTGAACCAGGCCGTGCGCATGACGATGATGGCATAGGCCGCCGAATGTGACTTGTTAAAGGCGTATTCGGCGAACTTCTCGATATCCAACCAGAGGTCCTCGGCCATTTTTCCAGAGTAGCCCCGCCGCACGGCACCGTTGATCCAGTGGTCGCGCATCGTCTCGGTTGTCCCATCGACCCATTCATGCAGGTCGACGGTCATGGTCTTGAGCTTCTTCTTGCCCATCGCCTTGCGCAGCTTGTCGCTCTCGCCCGCCGTAAAGCCGCTCATCAGCATCGAGATGCGCATGACCTGCTCTTGATAGACGATCGCCCCGTAGGTCTCTTCTAAGATCGGCCGAAAGCGATCGTCGTAGTAAGTGATCTTGCGTTTGCCCTGCTTGCGCTGGACAAAGTCCTCGGCCATACCAGAACCTAACGGACCAGGCCGAAAAAGGGCGATGACGGCAACAATGTCATCGTAGCAGTTGGCGTTCATGCGCCGCAAAAGCGAGGTCATGCCCGGGCTTTCAACCTGAAAGACGCCAGACGTATCGCCGCGCGCCAACATGGCATAGACTGCCGGGTCGTCTAGGGGCAAGGTGTCTGGGTTGATATCAAGCCCATAGTTCTGAAAGACGTACTGTCGCGTCTTCATCAAGACGTTCAGTGTTCGCAGGCCCAAAAAGTCGATCTTCACCAGGCCGAGCTCGGCATTGTTGTTGCCATCGTATTGCGTGATCTGCATGCTGCCCTTGGTGTCGTATTTGACAGGCACATGGTTGACAACCGCATCGGGGCAGATCACAACGGCCGAGGCATGCACGCCCTCACCGCGCACAGCTCCTTCAAGCGTCACAGCGGCATCGACGATGCGCTTGGTCTCGACCTCTTCTTCGTATGCCTTAACAAGGTCGGTATTCCTCTGTTTCTCGTTCTTCTCGGGCTCTTCATGCTGTCCTAAGGCAGCTTTAAGCGAGGTATCCGGGGCCTGGGGCAGCATCTTTGAGATGCGCGCACCAACGGCAATCGGATAGTCAAAGACACGTGTCGTGTCGACGATCGCCTGCTTGGCCTTCAGCGAATTAAAGGTTATGACCTGGGCAACCGAGTCTTGCCCGTAGAGGTCGCGGAGATGCTCTATTACGGCCGACCGCCCGACTTCGTCGAAGTCGATATCGATATCCGGCATCTCTGGACGCTCTTTGGACAAAAAGCGTTCAAAGATCAACCCGTTGCTCAAAGGGTCAAGATCCGTGATGCCAAGCGCATACGAGACAATCGACCCTGCCGCCGAGCCGCGCCCCGGGCCGACCCCGACGCCGTTCTCTTTGGCCCAGCGCGTGAATTCCTGGACGACCAAGAAGTAGGCCGGAAACCCCGTCGTACAAATCACGTCATATTCATGCTCAAACTGGTCAATCGCATTCTGCGGGATAGGATCGCCATAACGTGCCTTCAAGCCGGCGATCGACTCTTCTCTGAGCCGGCTCTCATTGCTCTCGCCCGCCGCCAGCGGGATCATCGGAAAAACGTACTTGCTCTCTAATATCCGGGCCGCGCACTTATCGGCAATCTCGGCCGTGGTATCGCAGGCCGACTGAAACTCGCCTAAGGCCGTCCGCATCTCCTCCTCGGTCTTCATATAGAACTGATCGTTGGAGAAGCGCATCCGGCTGACATCATCCATCCGGCTGGCCGTTCCGATACAGAGCATGATATCTTGGGCCTTCGCGTCCTCGCGTCTCAAATAGTGAAAGTCGTTCGTGGCCAAGGTCTGAAGGCCTAGCTGGTCGGCTAGTTGGACAAGCTGGCGGTTGATGTCTTGCTGCGTCAGGCCGGTCAAAATCTGGGCGTCTGAGTCGGCCAGGTCGACGGAATGCGTGAGCTCATTGGCCGTTAGCGTGATGCCTTGGTTCTGCAGCTCGATATAAAAATCGCCATCCGCAAAGACACCAGCAAAACGCTCTGCCCAGAGCAGCGCGTCAGCGGCCTGCTGGTTGATCAATTTACGCGGGATAATGCCGGCGATGCAGGCCGACGTGCCAATCAGGCCCTTGGAGTGTTGTTGTAAGAACTCCAGCGTCGTACGAGGCTTGTAATAAAAGCCCTCGATGGCTGAGCGCGACACCAGCTTGACCAGGTTCTCGTAGCCCTCGTGGTCCTTAGCCAAGAGGATCAGGTGGTAGAGCTCTGGCTTGCGGTCCTTGCGCAACTGGCTGTCTGGCGTGAAATAGACCTCGCAGCCGATGATCGGCTTGACCCCGGCCTTCAGGCAGGCCGCATGAAACGACGGCACGCCGTACATAAACCCATGGTCGGTGATCGCCACGGCACCCATCTCGAGCTCGGCAGCCCGACTCGCCATATCCGCGACACGCGTCGCACCATCCAATAGCGAATACTCGCTATGGTTATGCAGATGGACAAAAGCCATTACCGCCTCAATAGTCCTCTTGCTCGTAAGCAAACGGGTCAGTTGGCGGCTCACGTCGGCCACGAGGCCGTCCGATCACCATCTGGTAGCCCCCCTTGCCATTGGCCAGGCATTTTGAGACTCGGGCGATCGTCGTGGCCGATGCACCGGTCTTATCCTGGATATCAAGGTAGTTGTTCCCTTGGTTGAGCATTTTGGCGATGTTCAAACGCTGTGCCAGCTCGTCGATCTCGCGTGGCGTACAAAGGTCGGCCATCAGGGCCTCGACATCGTGACCAGCAGCCAGACCGGCAAAAGCCATGTAGAGTGCTTCTTTCTCGCCTGGCGTGGCCTTTCTGACAATCAGCTGGCTCTTGCGCAGCGATGAGCGCTTGCTCTCAGCCATAATCCCTCACTCTCGTGAGCTCGTCAACAAACCATATGTGATCGCGTCGACCAGGGCGTCCCACGAGGCCTCGATGATGTTCTCGCTGACCCCGACTGTGCCCCAGCTGCGCGTACTGTCGATATCTCTTGTCTCAATGACCACGCGGGTGACTGCCCCTGTGCCAGTGCTGTCGTCCAGCACACGCACCTTGTAGTCCGAAAGCTCAAAGCTCTCTGTCTCTGGGTAGTTGGCTGTGATAGCCAGCCTAAGGGCGGCGTCCAAGGCGTTGACCGGGCCATTGCCTTCGCCGGTCGCCACAAAGCGCTGGCCATTGACCCAAAGCTTGACAGTCGCCTCGCTATTTGTCCGGCCATCGGCCTGACGCTCAGTGATGACCCTGAAAGACTCGAGCTCAAAGCACTCTACCAGCTCGTTCGAACGCCTGGCCAACAACAAGGCCAGTGAGGCATCGGCTACCTCATATGAATAACCGTTGGCCTCACGCTCTTTGACCCCCGCCAAGAGCTCAGCCAGGCTGTCTGGGTCCTCCGGCAGGCTGACATTAAGCTCGGCAGCCTTTGAGGCCAGGGCTGCCCGCCCGGCCAGCTCGCTGACCACGATATGCGAGAAATTCCCGATCTTCTCCGGTTGGATATGCTCATAGGCCGGCTTATAACGCAGCACGGCCGATGAGTGCATGCCGCCCTTGTGCGCAAAGGCGTTGGTGCCGACAAAGGGATGATGCGGGTCTGGCGTGATATTCATCGTCTCGGCCACATAGTGCGAGAGGTCGGTCAAGCCAGCCAGCTGCTCATCGCTGACCAACTGGTATCCAAGCTTCAGCTGGAGGTTGACGAGGATGGTCAAGAGATCGGCGTTACCGACCCGCTCGCCATAGCCATTGACCGTGCCTTGGACATGGATGACACCGGCACGCACGGCCTCCATAGAATTAGCCACCGCGCAACCAGAATCATTGTGGCAGTGGATGCCGAGGGCTGGGACAGCCCGTTCAGGATGGCCCTCGGCATAGCTGCTGATGGCCGCTGAGCCTTTCAAGGCCGCCAAAGTGTCTTGGCAGGCCTCATAGATCTGATGTGGCAGCATCCCGCCATTCGTATCACAAAGCACGAGGTACTCGGCCCCGGCCAGCCAGGCGGCCTCTAAAGCCTGGAGCGCATACTTTGGGTCCTCTAGCCAGGCGTCAAAATAGTGTTCGGCATCAAAGAAGACCCGCTTGCCTTGCAAGCGCAAGAACTCGACTGACTCGCCGATCATGGCCAGGTTCTCTTCGACGTTTGTCTCGAGGATCAGCTCGACCTGCGAGACACTGGACTTGCCGACCAACACGATCACCGGGGCCGCACAGACAGCGAGGGCGTGCAGCCCCTCGTCATCGGCGGCGGCGAGGTTCTTGCGCCTGGTCATGCCAAAAGCAGCCAACGTCGAATTCTTCAGGCCTTCGGCCGCTAAACGTTCAAAGAGCTCGCGGTCACGCTCATTTGAGGCC
This sequence comes from Coriobacteriia bacterium, assembly GCA_009779015.1. Lineage (GTDB taxonomy): Bacteria > Actinomycetota > Coriobacteriia > Coriobacteriales > UBA8131 > WRFC01. The sequence continues at coordinate 12,858 of WRFC01000008.1, forward strand.
GGAAAACCGCCTTCGATGTAGTCTACCCCCAGCTCGTCTAAGCGCCTGGCAATACGCAGCTTGTCCTCAATGTTCAGGTTCACGCCTTCTCGCTGCTCGCCATCACGAAGCGTTGTGTCAAACAAGACCAGGTTGTTTTTTTGTGGGTCTTCGGGTTGGCTAGAAGCGCCTCTAGAGTCTTCCCCCGGTTTTTTTCTCGCACTCTCAGATGCGACGGAGCCAGTGCTCATACTCTGGGATCCTTCCTTTGACAACATCAAAAAAGCGGGCTTGGAGTTGTTTCGTGATTGGGCCTGGAGGGCCGATGCGCCGGTTGTCCACCGAGCAGATCGGCGTCACCTCGGCGGCACTGCCCGTAAAGAAGACCTCGTCGGCTGCATACAGGTCACTGCGCACAAGAGAGCGTTCGTACACGGTATACCCCAGGTCGCGCGCGATCTGGATCACCGAATCACGGGTCAAACCTTCTAGGATGCCATCCGAAAGCGGAGGCGTGCTGATCACGCCATTGCGGACGGCAAAGATATTCTCACCGGACCCCTCGGCAACCACGCCGTTCTCATTCAGCAAGATAGCCTCGACATACCCGTTCTCGGTAGCCTCAATGGTTGCCAGCCCTGAGTTCAAGTAAGATGCAGAGGATTTCACGGCACCTGGCGTCGAGTTCGCGCTTCGCTGGCGCCAGGAGCTGACGGCCACACTGATGCCGTTCTCGATCGCCTCTTGCCCAAGGTAGGCCGACCACGGCCAACAGGCAATGACGACATCAATCGGAGCGGACATCGGGTTGACTCCGACGGCACCATAACCCCTGTAAGCAATCGGCCTAACGTAGCATTCGGTCAGCTTGTTGACCTTGATCAATTCAATTGCCGCCTCGGTCAGCTCGTCGGCGTTGTAGGGCAGATCCATGCGGATCATCCGGCCCGAACGCACCAGGCGCTCCATATGGTCATGCAAGCGAAAGACCGCTGAGCCGGCATCTGTCTCATAACAACGTCCGCCTTCAAAAACGGCCGTCCCATAGTGCAGGGCATGTGTGAGGACGTGAGTTGTCGCCTCTGCCCAGGGTATGTGTTTACCGTTCTTCCAAATCCATTCAGTCTCGACTATGTCGGCCATTTTGTGGTCCTCTCATCCTCTCCCGGCCTCCCTGCAACCGAAAAAGCATAAGCTGCCAAACAGGCAGGCTTTCTCCCTATGCTTATCATTCTCAGTGCAGCAGTTATACTCTCATCAAAGTTATCACAAACGTATACCGCAGATACTATACAGAAAGAGATTCTTGTTCTTCGTTTTGCCCGGTTTGCGGAAGGCCTCGCCACCGACTGATCAAGAGAACGGCCAACCCGCCTATCACCATTGGCAGCGATAGCATCATGCCCATCGTCACCCAGCCTGTCCCAAACAGGTAGCCCAGTTGGACGTCAGGCTGACGGACGAATTCGATGGCGATGCGAAAGGCCCCATAGGCTATGAGGAAGATGCCTGTGTATATCCCACGAGAAAACGGCGGTCGCCGCTTTGATAAGGCCCAGAGCAGGCAAAAGAGCACAAGCCCTTCAAGTAAGGCCTCATAGAGCTGTGTCGGATGGCGATAGACCCCTCCGCCGGAGGCAAACGCCACTCCCCAAGGCAAGCTTGTAGGTGCGCCCCAAAGCTCACCGTTGATAAAATTCGCTATCCTGACCAACCCGAGGCCGATCGGGGCAGCGATGCAAACCAGGTCACCGAGCGTGAGCGCCGGTACATGGCAAAACCGGGCGGCTATAGGGATCGCCACAATTAGACCAATAAGCCTGCCATGGAAAGACATCCCGCCCTCCGAGAGCGCGAATATCTCAAGCGGATGTTGAAAATAGTAACCGTTCCCATAAAACAAGACATAGCCCAAACGGGCGCCGATGATCACGCCGAGCATGCCGGCGATCAATACCGTAAAGATGACATCGGTACTGATGTTGATCTTCCAGCGTTTTCGGGCAACCCAATAGACCATAAACGTGCAGAGTATAAAACTGACGATATAGGCAATGCCATACCAGTGAACCGTAAACGGGCCGATCGTAAAAGCCACAGGCGAAAGGCTTTGGTAGATTTCGTTAAGCATCGCACTGTACTTTCATAAATTGTCCCTATCGCTATTTTTTGCTTATTCTGCTCTGATGATCTATTTGATGCCGAGCCGTGGAGCGTGAGCTAAAAAGAACGTGCAATACCAGCAGCACTCTTTAATTGCAGCCTGACGATCAGCACTGATATCAAGCAACTGCTCGATGCCTTTTGCTTGCTCATGTTGTGGTAAGTCGCAACGCGCAAAGTTACAGTGCAATGGGCATAACCCGTCAATGCTTGAGATGGCATGTGGACAGCGCGACCACAACTCTTCATCGCAGCCACGCTGTGCCCAGCAAGACCTCAGGCCTTGTTGGCTTTTTCTGACACTGTCGGCCTTCAAGCCAAAAGCCTATTACTTCGGTGAGCCATCAGAGGCTGGGGACTACCCGGGCAACGCCCGGGACCTGCTCTTTTAATATCCGCTCAACACTGCTGGCCAGTGTCAATTGACTCATTGGGCAGCCTTTGCAAGCACCCTGAAGCTCAACCTCGACAATACCATCATCAGAAACGCTAATTAACGAGACATCGCCACCATCGGCCTGAAGTTGCGGGCGGATAAGATCTAATGCTGCTTGGACGTCTTTGCTATTGATCATTGTATTTCTCCTTGATTCGGACCGGCCTGACGGCCTTCTTATTAAAAACCAGTAGACTAGTATAAAGCATATCGTCATTAGACGTTGTCCGACTGCCGCTAGAGCAAGCGTAGGGCATCCCTTATATCTTCTAATGGAAGTTTTTCTGAAGTCTCAGTGTGTGGGGCGAAATCCCAGGCATCAGGGAATTCAACGGTTCTCTGAAAAATAAAAATAGGCTCTGCGTGCACAACGTCCTATCCTCCCATGGACTACACCACAGTACTTTCGGCGATGCGGAGCTTAACTTCCGAGTTCGGAATGGGATCGGGTGTACCCTCCGCTCCATGGTTGCGCACGCA